>DATADT010000307.1:0-3227 GCA_036258355.1 Burkholderiales bacterium | reverse complement strand
GCCTTGGGCGCGAGGTCGCGCGGACGCAGGCTGCCGATTGTCGAGAGCTTGTCGCCCCAGGTCTTGCCGCTCGCGAGCGCGAGCACGGTGCGCTGCAGTCTCGGGCTGTAGGCGAGCGGGATGTCGCTCGCGCTGTCGGCGCCGCCGGCGATGGCCGAATCGATCTCGCCAGCCGAGATGCGGTTGGCGAGCTGCGCCACCGCGGAGAGACTCGTGCCGCACGCGCGCTGCAGGTCGTAGGCGGGCGTCGTCGGGTCCAGCCCGCTGCCGAGCGTGCATTCGCGCGCCAGGTTCCAGTCGCGTGAGTGCTTGATCACCGCACCGGCCGCAACCTCGCCGATCTTCTCGCCCTGCAAACCATGTTTCTCTACCAAAGCCTTCATCGCCGCCGTCAGCATGTCCTGGTTGCCGGCTTCCATGTAGACGCCGTTCGCGCGCGCGAAGGGAACGCGAACGCCGCCGAGAACGGCGACGCGTCGGAAGGAATCTGGCATGCCGTATATTAGGCCGTATGGAAGAAGCCCTGCTGCTCGCGCGGGTGCAGTTCGGGCTGAATATCGCCTTCCACATCCTCTTCCCGAGCATCACCATCGGCCTCGCCTGGATCCTGGTGGTCTTCCGCCTGCGTTACGAGCGCACCCGCGACCCGGCGTGGCTCGAGACCTACAAGCTTTGGGTGAAGGTGTTCGCGCTCTCGTTCGCCATGGGGGTGGTCTCGGGCATCACCATGAGCTTCCAGTTCGGCACCAACTGGCCGGGCTACATGAACAAGGTGGGCAACGTCGCCGGGCCGCTCCTCGCGTACGAGGTTCTCACCGCGTTCTTCCTGGAGGCGACGTTCCTCGGCGTGATGCTCTTCGGCATGAACCGGGTATCGGGGCGCGTGCACGTCGCCTCTGGGGTAATCGTCTCCGCCGGCACCACGCTCTCGGCGTTCTGGATCCTCGCCCTCAATTCCTGGATGCAGACTCCCGCCGGCCATGTCTTCCAGGACGGCGTGCTGGTCGCCGGCAGCTGGCTCGCGGTGATCTTCAACCCCTCGTTCCCCTACCGGCTCGCCCACATGCTGCTCGCCTCGGCCATCACCGCCGCGTTCCTGGTTGCCGGGCTCTCGGCGTGGCGCTTGCTCAAGGCCGCGAGCGACGCCTCGGCGAACAAAACGCTGCGCTTCGCCGTGCGTCTTGCCGCGGTGCTGGTGCCGGTGCAGATCGTGGTGGGCGATC
The DNA here is from genome assembly GCA_036258355.1 of Burkholderiales bacterium. Classification (GTDB taxonomy): domain Bacteria; phylum Pseudomonadota; class Gammaproteobacteria; order Burkholderiales; family SG8-39; genus SCGC-AG-212-J23. Next base: position 2,004 of record DATADT010000307.1, on the reverse strand, counting down.
TCCACGGCCTGAACACGCTCGAGCACCAGCCCGCCAAGATCGCCGCCGTCGAGGCGCTGTGGGAAACGCAGAAGGGCGCGCCGCTCACGCTCTTCGCCATCATCGATGAGGACAGCAAGCGTAACCGTTACGCGGTCGAGATCCCCAAGGCCCTGTCGATCGTCCTCACGCACGACCCCGACGGCGTGGTGCGGGGCCTGGAGGAGTTCGGGGAGGACTATCCGCCGGTCGCGCCGGTGTTCTGGTCCTTCCGCATCATGGTGGGGGTGGGCGTCCTCATGCTCGCCCTCTCCTGGACCGGCCTCTTTGTCTTGAAGAAAGGAAACCCGAGGTGGCTCCTTTGGACCTTCGCGGCGTTCACTTTCTCCGGCTGGATCGCGACGCTCGCGGGCTGGATGGTGACCGAGATCGGCCGCCAGCCCTGGCTCGTCACCGGGATCCTGCGCACCGCCGACGCTGTAGGCCAAGCGAGCGGCGCGGCTCTGGGCGCCAGCCTGACCGCCTACGTGCTGACGTACGCGGCGCTGCTTCTGTCCTACATGGTCGTGATCACCCACCTTGCGGGGAAAGGGACTTCATGATCGATCTGGCTTTGGTCTTCACGGTGCTGATGGGGGCGTCCATCCTCGCGTACGTGGTGCTCGACGGCTACGACCTCGGCGTCGGGATGCTCATGCCGGCGGCGAGCCGGGACGAGCAGGACCGCATGGTCGCGTCGATCGGGCCGTTCTGGGACGCGAACGAAACCTGGCTCGTGCTCGGCATCGGGCTGCTCCTCGTGGCGTTCCCGCTCGCGCACGGCGAGATCCTCGGAGCGCTCTACCTGCCGGTCGCGGCGATGCTCGTCGGGCTCATGCTGCGCGGGGTGGCGTTCGAGCTGCGCATCAAGGCGGAGGGCTGGCACCGCGAGCTCTGGAACTGGCTCTTTTGGGCGGGCTCGACGGCCGCGAGCCTGGCGCAGGGCTTCATGCTCGGGCGCTACATCACCGGCTTCGCCCCCGGCATGGGGTACTGGCTGTTCGCGCTCATCGTCGCGGCGGGGTTGTGCGGCGGCTACGTGCTCCTCGGCGCCACCTGGCTCGTGCTGCGCACCGACGGCCCGCTTCAGGCGAAGGCGAGGGCATGGGCGCGCTGGGGCCTCGTGTGGGTGGCGCTCGGCGTCGCGCTGGTCAGCCTCGCCACGCCGCTCGTGAGCGAGACGGTGCGGGAGAAGTGGTTCGATTTCCCGCGCACCGCCGCGCTCATGGTCCTGCCGGGCGGGACTCTCGCCATCTGGCTCTGGGTGTGGGCGAACCTTGGCAGATCGGAGTGGAAGCCGTTCGTCGGCGCCGTGGCGATCTACGTGCTGGCATTCATCGGCCTCGCCTACAGCCTGTTCCCCTACGTGGTGATCGACCGCATGACGATCTGGGAGGCGGCTGCGCACCCGAGCGCGCTCGTCTTCGTGCTCGTGGGCACCCTGATCGTGCTGCCATTCATCATCGGCTACACGATCTACGCCTACCGCGTGTTCCGCGGCAAGGCGCGCGCCGACGACTACGGGCACGGCATGTACACGTAGCCGAGCTCGCGCAGCCGCGCGAGCACACCCGGGCAGTGTGCCACGCCGATGACCACGCACGCGCCGCCGCGCTCGAGCTCCCCGGCCATGCGCTCGGCGAGCAGTGGGTCGCGCCGCTCGATGATCGGCTCGCAGTAGGTGGGAAACGCCTGCGCCGCGGCCACGAGCGCGTCGAGCTCGCCCGCGAGGTAGTGCCGCTCGTACGCCGCGCAATACGCCGACCAATCTACATTCATGAACTTCAGGATCCGCTCGAGCGGCACCGCCTCGAGCGCCGCGACTTGCTCCTCGATGGTTTCGAGGTAGACGATCTCCTTGCCGAGCGCGGTGGCGATGTGCGCCGCGTCCAGATCGACCGAATGCGTCCAGCCCTCGCGCGCGCGGTAGCGCGTCCAGACGCCGAAGAACGCCGCCCAGGCCTTGAGCGCGCGCATCTCCTCCTC
>DATADT010000306.1:0-4705 GCA_036258355.1 Burkholderiales bacterium | reverse complement strand
GCGCGCACTCCGTATCGGGTCACCAGGGGACCGATCCCCGGATGAGCTAGAGTGCCGGGCATGGCCGCCGCCAGGCCCGATCCCGACGCGCTGCTTGCCCGCGTTCAGCGAGAAGAAGCCAGGGCGAAGCGCGGCAAGCTGACCGTGTTCTTCGGCGCCACTGCTGGCGTCGGCAAGACGTACGCGATGCTCGAGGCGGCGCAAAGCCGCAAGGCCAAGGGCGCGGACGTAATCGTCGGCTACGTCGAGCCGCACGGCCGCCCCGAGACCGAAGTGCTGCTCGAGGGGCTGGAGCGCCTGCCGTTCCTCGAGATTTTCTATAGAGGAAGAACTCTGCGCGATTTCGACCTCGACGCCGCGCTCGCGCGCAAGCCCGGGCTGCTGCTGGTCGACGAGCTGGCGCACTCCAACCCGGTGGAAGGCGAGCCGCGGCCGCGGCACGCGAAGCGCTGGCAGGACGTGGACGAGCTGCTCGCCGCGGGAATCGACGTCTACACCACGGTCAACGTGCAGCACGTCGAGAGCCTGAACGACGTGGTGGCCGGCATCACCGGCGTGCGCATGCAGGAAACGGTGCCCGACGCGGTGTTCGAGAAGGCCGACGAAGTCGTGCTGATCGACACGCCGCCCGACGAGCTGCTCGAGCGCCTGCGCGCCGGCAAGGTCTACATTCCAGAGCAGGCGCGCCACGCGGTCGAGAATTTCTTCCGCAAGGGGAATCTCATCGCGCTGCGCGAGCTCGCCCTGCGCACGACCGCCGAGCGCGTCGACCGCGCGATGGAGGAGTACCGCGCCGGCGCGGGCATCCGCGCCACCTGGGCCGCCGGCGAGCGCGTGCTCGTCGCCATCGGCCCCGACGAGCAGGGCGAGCGCCTGGTGCGCGCCGGCAAGCGCATGGCAGCGGCGCTGCACGGCGAGTGGATCGTGGCCTACGTCGAGACCCCGGACCTGCTGCGCCTGTCCGACGAGAAGCGCAACGAGCGCATCGCGCTGCTGCGGCTTGCCGAGTCGCTCGGCGCCGAAGCAGTGACGCTGTCCGGGCGCTCGGCGGGCGAGGCGCTCGCGGAGTACGCGCGCGAGCGCAACGTCACGCGCATCGTCATCGGCCGGCCGCGCCGCCCGCTGTGGCGGCGCCTGTTCACGCCCTCGACCTACGGCGAGCTGCTGGCCAAGACCGAGGGCATCGACGTGCATGTCGTCGGCGGCGCCGACGAGAAGGCAGTGCTGCGCAACCCGTTCTTCTCCAGGTCGAAGGCCTACCTGGCCGCGAAGTCGGAGAAGGCCAGGTGGCAGGGCTACGCCTGGGGCGCGGCGGCGATCGCGCTGTGCACCGCGCTCGGCCACTGGATGAGCCCTGCGTTCGAGCTGGTGAACATCGCCATGGTGTACCTGCTCGCCGTATCGCTGGTCGCGGCGCGCTTCGGCCGCGGCCCGGCCATCACGACCTCGATCCTGGCCGTCGCGAGCTTCGATTTCTTCCTGGTGCCGCCGCAGCTCACCTTCGCCGTGAGCGACGTCCAGTACCTGCTGACGTTCGCCATCATGCTGGTGGTCGCGCTCATCATCTCCAACCTCACGGCGAGCGTGCGCCTGCAGGCGGCGGTCGCCGGCCACCGCGAGCGACGCACCGCGCTGCTCTACGCCATGAGCCGCGAGCTCGCGGCGACGCGCGGGCAGGAGAACATGGCGCGCGCCGCGGTGCGGCACGTAAGCGAGGTGTTCGACAGCCAGGTGGTCGTCCTGCTGCCGGACGCGAACGGGAAGCTCAGCCATCCAAGAGCCGCGTCCATGCCGAGCTCGCTGCGCGGCGCCGACCTCGCCGTCGCGCAGTGGGTCCAGGACCACGGCGAGCCCGCAGGCCTCGGCACCGATACCCTGCCCGCCGCCGAAGCGCTGTATCTGCCGCTCAAGGGAACCCAGGCGGTGCTCGGCGTGCTCGCGGTGCTGCCCGCCAACCCGCGCCGGGTGGTGCTGCCGGAGCAGTTCCACCTGCTCGAGACCTTCGGCGCGCAGATCGCGCTCGCGCTCGAACGCGCGCAGCTTGCCGAGCGGGCCGAGCGCGCGAGCATCGACGCCGAGACCGAGGGCGTGAGGAACGCCCTCCTCGCCTCGATCTCGCACGACCTGCGCACGCCGCTCGCGGTGATCGCCGGGGCGTCGTCGAGCCTGGTGGAGCGGGGAGAGAAGCTGGCGGCGCAAGAAAGCAAGGCGCTCGCAAAGAGCATCTACGAGCAATCTAAGGAAATGAACCAGCTCGTGGCCAACGTGCTGGAGATGACGCGGCTCGAAGCCGGCGGGATCGCCGTGAACCTGGAATGGCAGGCGCTCAGCGAGATCGTCGGATCGGCGCTCGCGCACCTGCGCGAGCGGCTGGCGGCGCATGCGGTCACGGTCGACATTCCGCGGGGCCTGCCGCTCGTTCGAGTCGACGCAGGGCTCATGGAGCAGGTGTTCGTCAACCTGCTGGAGAACGCCGCCAAGTACACCCCGCCTCGCACGCCGGTGCATGTCAGCGCGGTCGCCTACGGCGGCGAGATCCTGGTCTCGGTCGAGGACGAAGGGCCCGGGCTGCCGCCGGGCGACGAGGACGCGCTCTTCGGCAAGTTCCAGCGCGGCGCGCCGGAGAGCGCGGTGGGCGGCGTCGGCCTCGGCCTCGCCATCTGCCGCGCGATCCTCAAGCTCCACGGCGGGCGTATCTGGGCGGACCGGCGGCCGAAGCGCGGCGCGGCGTTCCGCTTTGCATTGCCGCTCGCGGACGCGCCCCAGGTCCCGCCGGAATGACCGAAGCCAAGCCCACCATCCTCGTGGTCGAGGACGAGCCCGAGATCCGACGGTTCCTGCGCTCCTCGCTCGGCGCCGAAGGCTACCGCGTGGTCGAGGCCGAGACCGGCGCGCGCGGCGCGATCGACGCCAGCACGCACAAGCCCGACCTCGCGATCGTCGACCTCGGGCTGCCGGACATGGACGGGATCGACGTGATCCGACGCATCCGCGGCTGGTCACCGATGCCGATCCTCGTGCTTTCGGCGCGCGCGCAGGAGCGCTCGAAGGTCGAGGCGCTCGACGTCGGCGCCGACGACTACGTCACCAAGCCCTTCGGCGTCGGCGAGCTGCTCGCGCGCGTGCGCGTCGCGCTGCGCCACGGGACGCGGCCGTCGAGCGGCGCCAAGACGCTATCGTTCGATAACACCACCATCGACTTCGAGAAACGCCAGGCGCGCCGTGACGGCGTGGAGGTGCACCTCACCCCGATCGAGTTCCGCCTCCTCGCCTGCCTGGCGAAGCATCTCGGCATGGTAGTCACGCACCGCCAGCTATTGCGCGAAGTCTGGGGACCATCGCACGTCGAGCACACGCACTACCTGCGCATCTATATGAAGCAGCTGCGCGAGAAGCTCGAGGCCGACCCGGTGCAGCCCAAGCACCTGCTCACCGAAACCGGGGTCGGCTACCGCCTGGTCGCCGACGACTAGATTTCCACTTTCGTCCCGAGCTCGATCACGCGGTTGGTCGGGATGTTGAAGTAGTCGGTGATGTTGGCGGAGTTGCGCGCCATCGCGGCGAACATGCGCTCGCGCCAGCGCGCCATGGGAGAGATGCCGCCGGGCGCCGGAACCACCTGCTGGCGCGACAGGAAGAACGAGGTCTGCATGAAGTCGAACTCCAGGCCGAGCGCGCCGCATACCTCGAGCGCGCGCATGACATCCGGCCGGTTCATGAAGCCGTAGCGCACGCCCACCCGCCAGCAGCCGTGGCCGAGGCGCTCGCAGGTGACGCGATCCTCGAACGACACCCAGGGCACGTCGCGGATCTCGACGGTGAGGAACACCACGCGCTCGTGCAGCACCTTGTTGTGGCTCAGGTTGTGGAGCAGCGCGTGCGGCGTCCCGTCCGGCGTGGCGGTGAGGAACACCGCGGTGCCGGGAACGCGCAGCGGCGGGTCGACGAACAGCGACTTCAGGAACGGCTGCAACGGCACCGACGCCTCGTTCAGCCGCGCGAACATCACCTCGCGCCCGCGGCGCCAGGTGGTCATGATGGTGAACATCGAGATGCCGAGCACGAGCGGGAACCAGCCGCCCTCGAATATCTTGAGCAGCGCCGCCGAGAAGAAGGTGGCGTCGATCAGGAAGAAGAAGCCGGTGGCGAAGATGCACAGCCACAGCGGATAACCCCAGCCGTAGCGGATGACGAAGAACGTGAGGATCGTCGTGACGGTCATCGTGCCGGTGACCGCAACGCCATAGGCCGACGCGAGCGCGCTCGACGAGCCGAAGCCGAATACCGCCGCCAGCACCAGCGCGAGCAGCACCCAGTTGATTGCCGGGATGTAGATCTGGCCGTACTGGCGGGCGGAGGTCTGGATGATGTTCATGCGCGGCAGAAAGCCGAGCTGAATCGCCTGGCGCGTGAGCGAGTAGGTGCCGGTGATCGTCGCCTGCGAAGCGATGATCGTAGCGGCAGTGGCGAGGCCGACCATGGGATAGAGCGCCCAGCCCGGAAACGCGTGGTAGAACGGATTGTCGAGCGCCGTGGGATTCGCTATGAGCAGCGCCCCCTGGCCGAAGTAGTTCAGCACCAGCGCCGGGAGCACCAGCCCGAACCACGCGACGCGGATCGGCCATTTTCCGAAGTGCCCCATGTCGGCGTAGAGCGCCTCGGCGCCGGTGAAGGCGAGCAGCACCGCGCCCATCACGACGAACGA
>DATADT010000305.1:0-2374 GCA_036258355.1 Burkholderiales bacterium | reverse complement strand
TTCATGCAGCGGCCGAGGTGGTCGAAGGTGTTCGACCTCCTTGCGATCGTGGGTCTCGGGCTGCTGGCGGCGTTGCTGCTGCGCCGCTCGAGCGCGCTGGTCGGGGTGATCTTCCTCGCCGCGCTGTTCCTGCTCTACGTGCTCATGGCGCACCTCCTCTTCGTGCAGGCGCGCGTGTGGCTCAACATGGTGTACCCGCTGCTTGCGCTGGTCGCGACCTATACCATGCTCACGGTGTACCGCTACGTTCTCGAGGAGCGCGAGCGCCGGCGCATCAAGCAGGCGTTCCAGCACTACGTGGCGCCCGACATCGTAGACCTCGTGCTCCAGGACCCGGGCGGGATCCGCCTCGGCGGCCAGGAGCGGGTGCTCACGGCGCTTTTCTGCGATCTCGAAGGCTTCACCAACTTCTCGGAGCGGCAGTCGCCGAGCGAGATCATCGGCGTGATCGGCGACTACTACGCCGAGATGACCGAGCAGGTTTTCGCCCAGCAGGGCACGCTCGTCGAGTACGTCGGCGACGAGCTGTTCGCGCTTTTCGGCGCGCCGATCGCGCAGCCCGACCACGCGCGCCGCGCCTGCGCCACCGCGCTCGCCATGCGCGAGCGTCGCAACATTCTGAGCGAGGAATGGGTCAAGATCGGGCGCCCGCGCCTCAAGGCGCGCACCGGCGTGAACACCGGCACCATGCTGGTCGGCAACATCGGCTCCAAGTACCGGTTCCACTACGGTGCGATCGGAGACCAGGTGAACCTCACCTCGCGGCTGGAGGGGCTGAACAAGACCTACAGCACCGAGATCATGGTGAGCGACGACACGGCGCAGCTCGTGCCCGGCATGTTCATCCTGCGCGAGCTCGACCTCGTCCGCGTGAAGGGACGCAAGCAGGCGCTTCGCATCCACGAGCTTCTCGCCACCGCAGGCGCCTCGCTGCCCGAGCAGCAGAAGGAGATGCTTGAGCTGTATGCCGGCGGGCTCGCCGCCTACCGCGAGCGGCGCTGGGACAAGGCGCTGGAGATCTTCCGGCAATGCCTCGCGCTCTGGCCGCAAGACGGCCCCTCGCGCCTGATGGGAGGCCGCTGCCTGACGTTCCGCCGCGATCCTCCGCCGGAGGACTGGGACGGAACGTTCGAGCACCTGACGAAATAAGCCCGCGTTCCGGGCGCTACAGCGAGCGCAGGAAGTTGAGCAGGTCCTGCTTCTGGTTCTCGCGCAGCGCGTTGTAGCGGCGGATCACGCCCCTCGCCTCGGAGCCGTCGCTCGCGTGCTCGCTGATCGCGACCTTCAGGTCGGAAGTGCGCCCGTCGTGCAGGAAGAAGATGCGCTGGCCGAGTCCCCACAGCGGCGAAGTGCGGAACTCGCGCGGGCCCGCTGCGCCCTGGCTGACGCCGTCGGCGAGGCCCTCGCCCATGTTGTGCAGCAGCAGGTCCGAGTACAGATTGGCGTCCCGGTTGCGCAACGCGAAGACCGTGGAGTCGCCGGTCCTGAGCGTGGGCGTGTGGCAGAGCGCACAGCCGACGCTGCTGAACACACTCCTGCCCCTGGCGATCGACGTCGCCCCGCCGGGCGTGTCGCTGGACGGCGTCGGCGGCGCGAGGAAGCGCTGGAAGTTGGCGAAGTTCTGGATTGCCGTGGTGCCGGTGAGGGCGTCGCCGGCGTTGAAATTCTGCGTGTCGTTGGGGACCTCCGCGTATTGGCATCCCGCCGCCTGCTCGCGCTCCGACTGGAACAGCTCGCTGGTGATGCCCATCTCGACGTTGTACGCCTCGCCGGAGAAGAGCAGTAGCGACTGGTTCTGCGCCTTCCAGCCGAAACGGGCGATGGTGCCGTCGTTGCCGTTGCGGTTCGGCGCGCCGGAGATGGTGCGGCCGGTAACCGCGACGTTCGGCTTGCCGCGGATCCCGAGCGCACTCTTCTCGCCGAAGTCCACCTCCATGTTGGCGAGGATCACCGAGTCCGGGATCTGCTCGATCAGGCCGGCGCCGAACACCGGGGTGGGGATCCGGAAAATGATGTTGCGGTTCGCGATCTCCCACGCGAAGTCGTGCTGCCGGATGTTGCAGCCGTCCGCGCCCTCGCGGCCGGTGATGGTGAACGTGTTGGTCACGCCGCCATCGGGCGTGCCATCCGGGTGCCGCACGAGCCTCGTCTCGCGGATCGGCCCGTCCAGCGTGATGAACGCGGCGACCGCGGCCAGCTGGGACGGGTTGGCCGCGTTGGCGAATGCGACCTGGGGATTCACCGCCGGGCTCGAGCCGCCGATCGCCGGCTGCGAATGGCAACTGCCGCAGCCGTCGAGGTTCATCCTCGGACCCAGGCCGTCGGCGACCTTTTCGACCTCCTCGAAATCCTCCTTGCCGTGCTCGAAGAACTT
>DATADT010000304.1:0-2476 GCA_036258355.1 Burkholderiales bacterium | reverse complement strand
ATCGACGAATCGACCCTGAAGAAGGTCGAGCAGTACATCGAGCAGGAGGAGGGCGTCCACCACCGCTTCACGGGCGCGTGGGGCACGTTCCTCTTCGCTCTCGCCGTCCTGATGTCGGTGTTCCACCTGTGGGCTGCATACGGGAACATCAATCCGTACCAGCTGCGCTACGCGCACGTCGGCTTCGTGCTGTTCCTCGGGTTTACGTTATTTCCCTGGCGGCGCGCGGCGCGCAACCGCCTCTCCTGGCTGGACCTCGGGCTCGCGCTGCTCGGGGTTGCGGCGCTCGCCTACGCGGTCTGGGGCGGCGACGACTTCCTCGACCGCAGCACGCTGCCGAACCAGGCCGATACCGTGCTCGGTATCGCGCTCATCCTGCTGGTGCTGGAAGCGGCGCGGCGCACCACCGGCTGGATCATGCCGTTCATTTGCGTCCTGTTCCTTGCTTACGCCATGGTCGGGCCCTGGCTGCCGGCGCCCTGGACGCACCGCGGCTACGACATCGGGCGGCTGGTCGGCACCATGTACATGACGCTCGAAGGCATCTTCGGCACCCCGGTCGACGTCTCCTCGACGCTCATCATTCTCTTCACGATCTACGGCGCGGTGCTGCAGTTCTCCGGAGCCGGCAAGTTCTACCTCGACTTCTCCTTCGCCGCGCTCGGCGGCAAGCCCACCGGCGCCGGCCGCACCATCGTGCTTTCCAGCTTCCTGCTTGGCGGTCCCTCGGGCTCGGGCGTCGCGACCACCGTCACGATCGGCACGGTCGCCTACCCGATGCTCGCCAAGGCCGGCTACGAGAAGAACGCCGCCGGCGGGCTGCTCGCCGCCGGCGGCCTGGGCGCGATCATCTCGCCGCCGGTGCTCGGCGCCGCGGCCTTCCTGATCGCCGAGTTCCTCAAGATCAGCTACCTCGACGTCATCAAGATGGCGGCGATCCCCACCTGCCTTTATTACCTGTCGCTGTTCCTGATGGTGGAGATCGACGCGCGCAAGTACGGCATGCGCATGGTGGACCTCGAGCGCGGGGCGAGCGCCTGGCAGCTCACCCGGACACAAGGCTTCCACTTCCTTTCGCTGATCTCGATCGTGGTGTTCATGCTGATCGGCTTCTCGCCGCTCGGCGCGGTGTTCTGGGCGACCCTGGTCGCCGCGGTCACCAGCTTCTTTCACCGCGACTGCGCCCTGATCGACCTGCGCCTGCTGCGCGACCGGCCGCAGGGCTGGATCGGCGAGCTGCTGCTGCGCTCGAAGCTGGTGAAGGCGCTCGAAGCCGGATCGGTCGGCATGCTCAACGTCGCGGCGACCTGCGCGGCGGCCGGGCTGATCGTGGGCGTGGTGACGCTGACCGGCCTCGGCCTCAAGTTCTCGTCGATCGTGATCGCCTACGCCGGCGGCAGCCTGATCCTGACCGCCATCTATACGGCGCTGATCGTCTGGGTGATCGGCCTGGCGGTCCCGGTCACGGCGAGCTACATCATCTGCGCGGTGATCACAGCGCCGGCGCTGACCACGCTCGGCGTACCGGACTTCGCCGCGCACATGTTCATCTTCTACTACGCGGTGCTCTCGGAAGTGTCGCCGCCGACCGCGCTGTCGCCCTTCGCGGCCGCGGCGATCACCGGCGGCGATCCGTACAAGACCACGCTGCAGGCTTGGAAGTACACGCTGCCGGCATTCATCGTGCCGTTCATGTTCGTGCTGGACCCGATGGGTACGGGCTTGCTGCTCTCCATTCCGAAGGGAGGGACGTGGCTGAGCGTGCTGACGATCACCGTGCTGGCGGCGCTTGCGCTCGTCGCGCTCGCCGGAGCCGCCGAAGGCTGGCTTCTCAGGAAGACGCCGGTGCTCGAGCGGATCATGCTCCTCGCCGCCGGGCTGCTGCTGCTCGTGCCTGTCCCCTTGTACGACGGAATCGGCATCGCCTTGCTGGTTCTGGTGGTCGTCATGCAGTTGCTGAAATCGCGTGCGCGAGCTGCCCACTGACATCCTGATCCTCGGCTCGGGTGGCGCGGGCCTGTTCGCCGCGCTGCATGCGCACAAGGCGGCGCCCGAGCTTTCGATCACGGTCGCCGTGAAAGGGCTGCTCGGCAAGTGCGGCTGCACGCGCATGGTGCAGGGCGGCTACAACGTGGCGCTCGCGCGCGAGGACTCGGTAGAGCGCCACTTCATGGACACGATCGTCGGGGGGGCGTGGCTCTCCGACCAGGAGCTCGCCTGGAAACTCGTCGTCCTGGCAGTTGAGCGAATCAAAGAGCTCGAAAACGAGCTCGGCTGCTTCTTCGACCGCAACCCGGACGGCACCATCCACCAGAAGGCCTTCGCCGGCCAGACGTTCGACCGCACGGTGCACAAGGGCGATCTCACCGGCATCGAGATCATGAACCGGCTCGCCGAGCAGGTGTGGGCGCGGCGGATCGGCAGGCTGGAGGAGCACCGTGCCGTCGAACTGATCAAAGCAAGAGACGGCGACGGC
>DATADT010000303.1:0-1564 GCA_036258355.1 Burkholderiales bacterium | reverse complement strand
ACCACCAAGGCGATCGACAACGAGGCCTACGTCGTCATGGGACCGGTGTTCTCGGGCTCGATCGTGGTCAGCATGCTCGAGACGCGGCGCGCCGAGGTGCCGAACTTTACCGGCGGCGAGGCCGCGCACATCACGACACAGGGCAATCCCTACGTCTTCCGCACCTCGTTCTCGCAGGCGACCGGCATGCCGAAGATCGCCAACTGGCTCCAGAACGGCTTGAAGACGAAATCGGTTGTGGTCATGTACGTCAACAACGATTTCGGCAAGGGCGGGCGCGACGCCATCATCAAGGAGCTCAATGCCCGTAACATCAAGGTGCTAGCGGACCTCTCCACCGACCCGGGCCAGGTGGACTTCTCCAGCCCCGTGTTGCGCGCCAAGCAAGCGAACGCGGACGCGCTCTTTGCCTATCTCAACGAGGAAGAATCCGCGCGCCTGCTGCGCGAGCTGCGCAAGCAGGGTTACAACAAGCCGATCGTCGGCGAAACCACGATCATGGGCCAAAAGGTGATCGAGCTCGCAGGCGATGCCGCCAACGGCATCAGGGGACACGTCGGCCTCACGATCGACGCGCCCAACCCCGCGATCCGGGCGTTCGCGGACAAATATGAAAAGGAGTTCAAGAGCAAGTCTGACCACAACGGCATTAAGGGGTACACCGGCATGTACGTGGTGAAGGCGGTGACCGAGAAGGTCGGAAAATTCGACCGCAAGGCGTTCGCGCAGGCGATCAAGAACTCGTGCTTCAGCGCGAAGCAGCATCCCGGCCTGCTGATGGACCTGTGCTTCGACGACAAGGGCGACATCGACCGCGAGAGCTTCCTGGTCGAGGTCAAGGGCGGGAAGCAGGTGGTGGTGGAGACGCTGCCGCCGCTGAAGAAGCAGTAGTGCGCGCGATCGGGCTGGCGGCCCTCACGGTCCTCGAGCTTCCGGCGCACGAGCAGGTCACGGTCGCGGCGCAGGCCGGCTACTCGCATGTCGGCCTGCGCCTCGTGCCGGTGACAAACCAGGTGCTCCCGCCCTTCGACGAGCGCGAGGTCGAGCGCCGGCTTGCGGCAACCGGCGTGCGCGTGCTGGACGTCGAGGTGTTTCGCCTGGCGCCACAAACGCGAGTGGCCGATTGGGAATCCGTGTTCGGCGCCGCGCAGCGACTGGGCGCTACGGATCTGCTCGCTCATGGCGATGATCCAGTGCCCCAGCGCCTCGCTCACAGTCTCGGCGAGCTGTGTGCACTGGCGGCGCGCTACGGGCTCAGGGTGAACCTGGAACCGATGCCCTGGGTAGAGGTCTCCACTGTGGAGCGGGCAAAGCGCCTGATCGCCGAGTCCGGCGTGCGCAATGCCGCCGTGCTGATTGACGCGATCCACTTTTTCCGGGCAGACAACCGCTTCGAGGACATTCCGCCTGCTATGAACTATGCGCAGATCTGCGACGCGCATCCCGGGCGGCCGACCGACATCCAGGAAATCATCCGCCAGGCGCGCTCCGACCGGCTGTTTCCGGGCGACGGCGCGCTCGATCTCAAGCGCCTGCTCGGCGCGCTGCCGGCCGATCTGCCGCT
>DATADT010000302.1:0-2261 GCA_036258355.1 Burkholderiales bacterium | reverse complement strand
CGCGTGAGGAGCGAGTAAATCTCGAATCCCCACGGCAGCTCGAGCACATCCTTCAGCGTGCGGGTCTCGGCCTGCGGGATGTCGACCGGATCCTGCTTCTGGTAGATGCACGACTTCATGCAGTCGTTGCAAATGCGGTGGCCGGTCGCCGCCGCCATGGGGTTGTCGACCGCGATGATGCCGAGCGCGGCGAGCGGCTCGCCGCGCGCCTTGACCATCTGGAATTCGGAGATCTTCTCCTCGAGCGGGCACCCGGCGAGGGGCACGCCGAACACGGTCTTGCGGAATCCCTCGGCGGGAGGCTTTTCCTTCAGCCCCTTTGAGCACGAGTCCTTTCCCTGCTCGTGGCACCAGATGCAGTAGTTCGCCTCGTCCAGCGCGCCGGCGAGGTCGGTGCCTGGGTCGGTCAGCTTGAAGCCTTCGCGATGCCGCAACTCGGTGTGCGGAATGAGCTTCATGTAGTCGAGCTTGCGCGGCGCCTTGAAGAGCACGCCGCCGCGGTGCTTCGCCTTGCCCTCCGGCGTGATCGTCGCCCACGCCGCGTAGCGGGCAGCGGCCTCCAGCTCTTTTTGATGCGCGGCTTCGTCCTTGAGCCAAGCCGTCACCTGGCGCGCGAAATCGAGCTCGGTGCTGAAGTCAAAGCCGTCGAGCTTGGCATCCTCGGGCTTGACCTTGTGCAAGGCGCGGCGCTGGACGAAAAGGCGCTTCACCGAATACAGCGGCGCAAGCTCGTTGTGCCGCTCGGCGAGCGCGTGCGCTTCGGTTTCGATGCCGAAGAGCCGTGCGAGAAAGTCTTCGACGTGCGGGGCAAGGGCGACGAGCAGATCGGATTCGCCCCTGCCGTCCGGGGCAGTGCTGCGGCAAGTGATCAGCCTGTCACGAAGCGCGGCATCGGCTTCCCCGAGGAAACGCAGGAACGCCGCGTCGACGCGCAGCAAGCCTTCGCGCTCGTATAGATCGTTGAAACGAATGCCGAAACCGAGGTGCATGCAGTTAGAATTATCGCGAATTCACTGCGGAGTTACCGATGCAGATCCGAAATAGCATATTCCTAGTCACTGGCGGCGCATCCGGCCTCGGCGCGGCCACCGCACGCATGGCGGCCGAAGGCGGCGCGAAAGTCGTGATCGCCGACATGCAGGCCGAGGTCGGCGAGAAGCTTGCAAAGGACCTCGGCGGGCGCTTCATCAAGACCGACGTGGCGAGCGAGGCCGACGGCAAGGCCGCCGTGCAGCTCGCGCGGAAGGAGTTCGGCGGGCTGCATGTCCTCGTGAACTGTGCGGGTATCGCGATCGCCGAGCGCACGCTCGGCAAGGAGGCGCCGCACGACCTGCAGCGCTTCATCCGCGTCATCAACGTAAACCTGGTTGGCACGTTCAACATGATCCGTCTTGCGGCCGACGCGATGGCGAAGGCGGTGCCGAACGCCTCCGGCGAGCGCGGCGTGATCGTGAACACTGCATCGGTCGCGGCGTTCGACGGGCAGGTCGGGCAGGCAGCCTACTCGGCGTCGAAAGGCGGCGTGGTCGGCATGACGCTGCCGATCGCGCGCGACCTTTCTCGCAACGGCATTCGCGTATGCACTATAGCGCCGGGGATCTTCGAGACGCCGATGCTGATGGGTCTGCCGAAGGAGGCGCAGGAATCGCTCGGCAAGCAGGTGCCATTCCCTTCGCGGCTCGGCCGGCCGGCGGAGTATGCCCAGCTCGTGAAGGCGATCGTCGAGGTCGAGATGCTGAACGCCGAGACAATCCGCCTCGACGGCGCGATCCGGATGGCGCCTAAGTGATTTCTTTCAGGTTCGCTTTGTAGAAGCGCGAGCGCTCGACGTAGCCGCTCGCGACTTTCAGAAGGTAGTCGCGCTCTTCCTGCTTCAGCTCGCGCACGATCTTTCCCGGCGAGCCGAGGACCAGCACGCCATCGGGGATCTCCTTGCCCTCGGCGATAAGCGTGTTCGCCGCGACCAGCGTGCCCCGGCCGATGCGCGCGCCGTTCATGATCACGCTGTTGATGCCGATCAGGCTGCCGTCGCCGATGGTGCAGCCGTGCAGCATCACCTTGTGGCCGACGCTCACCGAGTTGCCGAGCGCCATCGGGTAGCCGGGATCGACGTGCAGCACCGAGCCGTCCTGGATGTTGCAGCGCTCGCCGATCGTGATGCGATCGTTCTCGGCGCGGATCACGACCTGGAACCACACGCTCACTTCGTTGTGCAGCGTGATATCGCCGACGAGCGTCGCGTCGTGCGCCACGTAATGATG
>DATADT010000301.1:0-3602 GCA_036258355.1 Burkholderiales bacterium | reverse complement strand
CTGGCAGATGACGAGCGGCGCGGCGATCCGCCAGAAGTCGAGCCGCGCGAAGATCCTGCCGATCACCGCCACTTGCTCGCGCCAGGGGTCTGCCTGGCCCGGCAGCGCGCGCTCGGGGACGACGAGAAAGATTGCCGCGGCGGCGGCCACGCTCAGCGCGCCGAGTCCGAGGAAGAGGGTCCGCCATCCGAAGGGGCCGAGCAGCGCCTCGACCGGCGCGGTGGCCGAAAGCGTGCCCAGGCTGCCGACGCCGATCATCCAGCCGCTCAGCGCGGTGAGCCGCTCGCGCGGGAACCACAGCGTGAATGCCTTGATCGATCCCATGAGCCCGGCGGATACGCCGAGCCCGATCAGCGCGCGTCCGGCGGAGAGCATCGCGAGATCGCGCGCGAGGCCGAACATCAGCGCGCCCGCGCCCGCGATGCAGAAGAGCGCCGCGGTGCAGCGCCGCGGGCCGAAGCGATCGAGCGCGACGCCGAGCGGGAGCTGCGCGGCGGCGAACGAGAGGAAGTAGGCGCTCGTCAGCAGGCCCAGGTCGGAAGGCGCGAGTCCGAAGTCCCGCACCAGGTCGCTTGCGATCACCGCGTTCACGTAGCGGTAGAAGTACGAGAGGTAGTAGCCCGCCGCGAAGGGGCAGAACACCACAAGCATTGCGTTCACGGGTACGCTAGCCGCCATGAAGAAGCGGCTCATCGTGGGCATCACCGGAGCAACCGGCGCGGTCTATGGCGTGGAGATCCTTAAGACGCTCCGGGAAAATGCGGAATGGGAAAGCCACCTCGTCCTATCCGACGCCGGCGCGCTCAACGTCTGGCACGAGCTGAAAATAAAGCGAAAGGATGTCGAGAAGCTCGCCGACGTCGCCTACCACCCGAAGGACATCGCCGCGACCATCTCGAGCGGCTCGTACCTCACCGAGGGCATGGTGATCGCGCCCTGCTCGATGAAGACGCTCGCCGCGGTGGCGCACGCGCACGCCGACGACCTCGTGTCGCGCGCCGCGGACGTGGTGCTGAAGGAGCGGCGCCGGCTCGTGCTGCTGCCGCGCGAGACGCCGCTCAATCTCGCCCACTTGCGCAACATGGTGGCGGTCACCGAGATGGGCGGGATCGTATTCCCGCCGGTGCCGGCGTTCTACGCCGCGCCGAAGTCGCTCGAGGAGCTCGTCGCGCACACCTGCGCGCGCGTGCTCGACCTCTTCGGCGTGCACTCCGCTAGGCTCGCGCGCTGGCAGGGGATGAAAGGAATTCCCGAAGAGCGCGGTTGAAGGCCTCGGGTTGCTCGATGTTGGCGATGTGCGAGGCCTGGGGGATCACCACGAGCGTCGCGCCTGGAACCTTCTCGCCGATATAGCGCGTGCCCGGCGCGGCCAGGTCCTGCTCGCCGGTGACCGCAAGCACCGGGATCTTGACGCCCGGAAGCTTCGCCGTTGTGTTGAGCGCCATGATGGCGCGGCCGCAGCCCACGTAGCCGGCCACCGGCGTGGCGGCGATCTGCTCGGCGATTTTCCTCGCTGCGGGGGTTGAACGGAACGGCGGGGTGAACCAGCGCTCCAGGGTCGAGTCGACCAGGCCGGCCATGCCTTTGGTCTCGGCGATGCGGATGCGCTCTTCCCACTGCTTGAGCGCGTCGGGCGGCTGGGTGTGCGTCGTGTCGGCGAGCACCATGCGCTCGAACGGCCCGGAACCACGGATGGCGATCGTCTGGCCGATCATGCCGCCGATCGACAGGCCGCAGAAGACGGCGGTCCTGATCTTCAGGGAAGCGGCGAGACCGAGAACGTCGTCGGCCAGCATGTCGAGCGTATAGGGACCAGCCGGGGCGCTCGTCTGCCCGTGGCCGCGCATGTCGTAGGCGAGGATGCGGTGGCTCGTCTTGAATGCCTGGATCTGCGGATCCCACATGCGCGCGGTGCACGCGAGCGAGTGGCTGAGAACCAGCCATGGGGCGCCCTCCGTGCCGTGGAGCTCGTAATAGATCTCGATGCCGTTGGCCTTGGCCTTCATGTCTCCTCCATGATGAGCGGAATGAGCATCTCGTCCTCGCTCGTGCCGCCGTGGTTGCCGATGTGCAGGTGGCGCGACTCGCCCGGGGTCCAGTCCTTGACCGCGTAGCGGCCGCGCATGACGAGCGCGACATCGCCGATGCGCTCCGCGAAGCGCGGGTGCGGCGCACCCGGCCCGAACCAGCCTTCCTCCACGAGGCGGCGGCTCGGCATGACGTCTGCGCGCTCCCCCAGCCATTGTTCTGCTTTCTGAATAAAAAGCGAAGTATCGTGAACGTGGCAGTAGGCAACGCGCCGTTCGCCGCACAGCGGGAAGCGCAGCTGGGCTGCGAGGCTCGACGGCAGTTCGAGCGATTCTTCGGGCGCGACATCGATGAACCCGTGGTCCGCGGTCGCGATGACCAGCGACTCCGTGCCGGCGAGCCGCGCGATCAGCTGGCCGAACGCGGCATCGATCTTGGCGAACTCGCCGAACGCCTCGGCGCTCCCGGCGCCGTGGCGGTGCGACACCATGTCGTACACCGGCCAGTAGGCGTAGATGAACTTGCGCCGGTCGCCCGACTTCACCGCGGCCTCGATGCCCGCGACCAGCTCGTCGAGCGTCTCGTACGCGATGCGCTGTGCGCCGCGGCAGTGGCGGATGTTGTACTCCGAGTCGATGATGTCCTTGTAGGTGACGACGAAGGACGCGTCCGCCACCGACTCGAAAATCGAGCCGCAGACATAGATCTGCTCCGGCGTTACCCCGCGGCGGGTTAGCGGCAGGTAATCACCGCGGCTTCTGAACGCAAGCGCCGCGCTGACGCAGCCCGCTTCGCCGAAGTACGTGAACCAGCCGGTGAGCCCGTGCTCGAGCGGCGTGCGGCCGGTGTAGGAAGTGGTGATCGCGGAGGCGGTGGTCGAGGGAAACACCGATGTCAGCGCGGCGCGGCGCCGGCGCGCGAGCTCGCTGCCAGCGCCGCGGCGCATGAGGTAGTTGTCGCCGAGTCCGTCTACGATGAGAAGCACGATGTTTCGCGCGTCGCGCAACTCGCTCACCGGAAGCTTTGCCAGCGGCGCATGCAACGGCTTGCCGCCGCGCGCCGCGACGATCGAGGCGATGAGATTGACGAGGCTCCCGCCACGATAGTCAGGTCGCATGACGTCGGGTCGAATGGCGTCGGGTCGTAGGGCCGGATTTTAGGCGTACAATTAACCCATGCGGCACGAAGTTCACCTCCACGCCGACATTCCCATCCTCGA
The DNA here is from genome assembly GCA_036258355.1 of Burkholderiales bacterium. Taxonomy (GTDB): domain Bacteria; phylum Pseudomonadota; class Gammaproteobacteria; order Burkholderiales; family SG8-39; genus SCGC-AG-212-J23. The sequence continues at coordinate 355 of DATADT010000301.1, read as the reverse complement.
AGGGGTCTCGCGGCGCCAGCTCGAGCAGGCGTTCGCGCCGCTGCTCGAGTACCTCGACGCCGACGGCCTCGCCGACGTGAAGAGCGTCGAGCCCGACGAGCCGGGCATGAAGTACGACGAGAAGGAACTGATACTCACCGTCTGCTGGACCGGCGAGATCGGGCGCAGCTTCCACGGCGCGCTCGAAGCGACGCTCGAAAGCCTCGGGCCGTACTGCTACGAGGCAGTCGAGGTCGATTTGACGCTCTACCACGAGAACGGCGAGCAGGAATCGAAGCTCCTGTTCGTCGGGCCGACGCCGCACGCGATCCACGAGGCGCAGCGCCGCTGCATGGTCGAGGACGTCGCCGCAATC
>DATADT010000300.1:0-3263 GCA_036258355.1 Burkholderiales bacterium | reverse complement strand
GAGCTCGATGCGCTCGGCGCTGACCGACTCGACCTTGTAAACGCCGTCGAGCGTGTCGCCCGCCTTGACGGGGAACACTAGCTCCCCCTTCGCGATGAGCACCTCTTCTTCCGACCCCTTGCGGACCTTGCCGGCGAAGCGGTAGGGCAGCGGGGGTGCGACCGGCGCTGCGGCGGCGATCGGCGCCGGCCGCGATTTCCTCACTACGGGCGCCGGCGGCGGAGGCGTACGGAAGAGCTCGCCCGGCGTGCCGGACAGGCTCCGGCGCTCCGGCAGCTCGAGGCGCTCGGCCGGCGCGGCGCGCGGCGCGGGGCGCTCGGTCTCCGCGACGGCGAGCCCGGGGCTCCTCGCCGGCCGGTCGAGCAGCAGAAACCCGACGATCGCGGCGAGGGCACCGAAAAGCAATATCCTGCGCATTCTCACCCGCATTTCCCCCCAACTGACGACTCCGGATTCTAAAGCTCTGCGGTCACCGGAGCGTGATCGGAGGGACGTTCGCGCTTTCGGGGTTCGGTGTCAATCCCACAACCCTTACAGGCCGCGGCGAGCTCGGGGGAGAGCAGGACGTGGTCTATGCGCAGCCCCCAGCCGCGCTGGAAGGCATTCAGGCGGTAATCCCACCAGGTGAACTGCTTTTCGGGCTGGCTGAACAGGCGAAAGGCGTCCTTCAGGCCGACTTTCAACACGTCCCGGAAGGCGGCGCGCTCGGGCTCGGAGAAGTGGATCTTGCCTTCCCAGCGCTTGGGGTCGTGGACGTCGCGCGGCTCCGGGGCGATATTGAGGTCTCCAAGGACGGCTAGCCGGGGGCGTCTTTTCAATTCGAGCGCTAGCCAGGCCGTCAATGCTTCATACCAACGAAGCTTGTACGCGTACTTGCCGGTGCCCGGGGCCTCGCCATTCGGCGCGTAGAGGCACAGTACCCGAATGTCGCCGACCGTGGCCGCGATGACGCGCTTCGGGTCGTCGCGGAACGCAGGGATGCCATGCTGAACATCCGTGAGCGCGCTGCGCGCGAGGATCGCCACGCCGTTATAGGCCTTCTGCCCGCAGTAAACCGCCTGGTAGCCCGCCCCCTGGATCTCGGCGAGCGGAAAGTTGTGATCCTCGGTCTTGGTCTCCTGCAGGCACATCACGTCCGGCTGCTGCGACCCCAGCAAGTCAAGCAGGTGCGGCAGCCGCACCTTCAGTGAATTGACGTTCCAGGTCGCGAGCTTCAGGCGGCCGCAGTTGTCGCCGGGGTCATGCCGTTGTGCCGCAGCAGAGCCTCGACGGTCGGCTCGCGGCCGCGGAAGGCGCGAAAGGACTCCGCCGCGGGGCGGCTGCCGCCGACCGCAAGGATCTCGTCACGGAAGCGCGCGCCGGTATCGGGGTCGAGCACGCCTTTTGATTCGCTCATTTCTTCGAACGCGCTGTACGCATCGGCGGAGAGCACCTCGGCCCATTTGTAGCTGTAGTAGCCCGCCGCGTAGCCGCCGCCGAAGATGTGGCCGAAGCTGTTCGGGAAACGGTTGTACGCCGGCGGGAAGAGCACCGCGACCTGCTTGCGCACCTCGTTCAGCAGGTCGAGCGCGATGCGCCCGCTCGCCGGGTCGAAGTCCGAGTGCAGCCGCATGTCGAACACCGCAAACTCGATCTGGCGCAGCATCGCAAGCCCGCTTTGGAAGTTCTTCGCGGCCAGCATTTTTTCGAATAGTTGCCTTGGCAAAGGCTGAGCTGTGTCGACGTGGCGCGTCATCTCGCGCAGCACGTCCCACTCCCAGCAGAAATTCTCCATGAACTGGCTCGGCAGCTCGACCGCGTCCCACTCCACGCCGGCGATGCCGGACACGCCGAGGTCCTCGACGCGGGTGAGGAGGTGGTGCAGCCCGTGCCCGAACTCGTGGAACAGCGTCAGCACCTCGTCGTGCGTGAAGAGCGCGGGCCTGCCGCCCGAAGGTGAACTGAGCGGCCGCGAGAAGTTGCAGTTGAGGTACGCCACCGGGATCTGGATGCGATCGCCCTTGCGCCGGCGCGAGATCGCGTCGTCCATCCACGCCCCGCCGCGCTTCGTTTCGCGCGCGTAGAGGTCCATGTAGAACTGCCCGATCACCGCGCCGCTGGCGTCGCGCACCTCGAAGAAGCGCACATCGGGGTGCCAGGTGGGGGTGCTCCCGGGAGCGATCTTCACGCCGTATAGCTGCTCCGCGACCCGGAACAGGCCGCGAACCGCCACCTCCTCAGGAAAGTACTGCTTCACTTCCTGGTCGGAGAAAGAGTAGCGCTTCAACCGAAGTTTTTCGGAAGCGTACGCGACATCCCAAGCTTGCAGGTCGGCAATGCCCAGCTCGCCCTTCGCGAAGAAGCGGAGTTCTTCAACATCCTGCTCCGCGAAAGGCCGCGCGCGGCGGGCGAGGTCTTCGAGGAAGGCGAGCACCTGGCTCGAAGACTTGGCCATCTTCGGCACGAGCGAGACTTCGGCGTAGTCGTTGTAGCCGAGGAGCTGCGCGAGCTCGCGCCGCAGCGGGACGATCTTCGCGATGAGCGGCGCGTTGTCCCATTCGCGGTTGCCGAACTCGGAGGCGCGCGTGCTGCTCGCGTAGTACATCCGCTCGCGCAGCGATCGGTCGTCGGCGTATTGCATCAGCGGCAGGTACGAGGGCATGTGCAGCGTGAACTTCCATCCGTCCTTGCCGTCCTTCTGCGCGGCTTCGCGCGCAGCTTGGAGCACGTCCTGCGGAATGCCGGAAGTTTGCTCTTTCGTGACGTAAAGCGAGAAAGCGTTGGTCGCGTCCAGCAGATTCTCGGAAAACTTCGCCGAAAGGCGCGCGAGTTCTTCCTGGATCTCGGCGTAGCGCTTTTTCTTGTCCGGCGGGAGCTCCGCGCCGCCGAGGCGAAAGTCGCGCAGGGCGTTCTCGACGATCTTCTTGCGCGCGGCGCTGAGGGAAGCGAACTCGCCTGAATCCCTCAGCGCCTTGTACTTCTGAAAGAGCTCCAGGTTCTGGCCGAGCTCGGTCCAGTACTTGGTGACCTTCGGCAGGTTGGCGTTGTACACCTCGCGCAGCTCGGGGCTGTCCATGACCGCGTGCAGGTGCGCGACCTGGCCCCAGGCGCGGCCGAGGCGCTCGTTCGCGTCCTCGAGCGGGGCGATGAACGCCCCCCACGTCGGCGCGGCGTTCTGCGCCGCTTGCACCGTGGAGCGGGCGTCGGAGAGCAGGAGCTCGATCGCGGGCGTGACATGCTCCGGCTTGATGTCCGCGAAGCGCGGCAGGCCGGAGAAATCAAGC
>DATADT010000299.1:0-1881 GCA_036258355.1 Burkholderiales bacterium | reverse complement strand
GATTTCACCCCGGTGGCGATGGTGGGCGGGACGCGCAACATGCTGGTCGTGCACCCGAGCGTGCCGGTGAACGACCTCAAGTCCTTCATGCAGTACGCGAAGGGGAAGGCGAACAAGGTGACGTTCGGGGCGGGCGGCATCGGCACGCTTAACCACCTTCTCATCGAGCAGCTCAAGATCGCAGGCGGGTTCGATGCGGTCATCGCGCAGTACAAGGGCATCGGGCCGGCGTTTGCCGACATGTTCGGCGGGCAGCTCGAGGCGATGACGCCGGGCCTCGCCGCCGCCATGCCGCACATCCGCAACAAGCGCGTCAAGCCTATCGCGGTCACTGGGCTCAGGCGCCACGAGCTGCTGCCCGACGTGCCGACCTTCGAGGAATCGGGGTACAAGGGCTTCGACGGCGTGCAGTGGTACGGCATCGTCGGCCCGGCGAAGATGCCGCGCGAAGTCACGCAAAGGCTCAACGCCGAGATCGGAAAGGCGCTCGCGTCGCCTGCGCTTCAGAGCCGCCTGGTGGCGGAGGCGATCGAGCCGATGCCGATGTCGCCGGAGGAGTTCGGACGGTTCATCAAAGCGGAGCTAGACCGCTACGTGGCGCTCGCAAGAGAGCGCAATATCAGGCTGGACGAGTGAATTACTCGCGGCCCTCGTCGATCTCGGCGCTAAAGAAAGCACCGCAGCAACCGCGGTGCCGGCGAGTCTCGACAGGAGGCGTTTTGCCGGTAGCAAGGATCTCTACCGAAATTACATCGTCATCACTACAGGCGCGTGGTCGCTCGTGCCGAAGTCGGCTTGCACCACGCACGTCCGGGCACGCTCCGCCACGCCGGGGGAGGCGAGGATGTAGTCCAGGCGCCAGCCGATGTTGCGCTGACGCATGTTGCGCCACGGCGCCCACCAGGTGAACAGCCCCGGATTGTCGGGATCGAGCTTGCGGCCGACGTCCACCAGGCCCTGCTTCAACAGCTCGCCGAAGAGCTCGCGCTCCTCCGGCCGCTGACCGACCAGCCCGGGCTTACGCTCCTTGGGATGCACGTCCATCTCGGTGCGCGTGATGTTCATGTCGCCGCAGAGGATCAGGTCGCGTCCCGCCTCGCGCAGCTCCTTTGCCCACGTAGTCAGCCGGCGGAAGAAGTCGAGCTTCGCCAGGTAGTCCTTGTTGCCGTTCGGCACGTAGACCGAGGCGAGGACGAGCTTGCCGAATTCCGCCTGCACGATGCGCGACTCCATGTCAAACGCGGGGTGGGTAAACACCGGGTTCGCGTCAAAGGCGCCTTTCCTTATATGAAGCGAAACGCCCGAGTAGGCGCGCATGCCGTGCCAGAAGGTGTGGTAATCGGCGACTTTGCACGATTCCGGGATCTGCGCCGGCTCGGCCTTCAGCTCCTGCAGGCACACGACGTCCGGCCGGTCGCGTTCCAGCCACTCGCAGAACTGCGCCTGACGCGCCCGGATGCCGTTGACGTTCCACGTCGCGATCTTCATGGAAAACCATTGTAGGATTTTCGGCAATGCAACCAAGGAAGCTCAGCGAGCTGCCCGGCCCGCGCGGGCTGCCGATCCTCGGCAACCTGCTGCAACTGCGCAACTCGCGGCTGCACCTCACGGCCGAGGCGTGGAGCCGCACCTACGGCGAGTACTTCCGCTTCCGCATCGGCCCGCGGCTGTTTCTCGCGGTGGCAAACCCGGAGACCATCGCTGCGCTGCTGCGCGACCGGCCCGACGGCTTCCATCGGGGCGAACGCCTGAGCGCGATCGCCGACGACATGGGCTTCAACGGCGTGTTCTCCGCCAACGGCGAGGCGTGGCGGCGGCAGCGACCGATGGTGATGGCGAGCTTCGATCCCCGGCACATCAAGACCTATTTCCCGGCGCTCG
>DATADT010000298.1:0-5120 GCA_036258355.1 Burkholderiales bacterium | reverse complement strand
TAGCCCACCTGCCCGGCCGCGCCCGGAAAGAAGCTGTATTCGAAGTTGGTCTTCAGCAGCTTGCTCCAGCCCTCGTCGAACGAGCGTGCGAGCCGTTCGGCGCCGCCACCCTGCGCGGTGGGGATGACGACGCGTATGTTCTTCGACGGAAAGCCCTGTGCGCGGGCGTTCAGGGGGCCGAGCGCCAGCGCGGCGCCGGCGCCGGCGAGCATGCGCCGGCGCGTCGGATTGGGATACTTCATGGACTCCTCCTCCAGGTAGTCAGGGTACGGATATTAAATGCACCCGCCCCCGGGGAGGAATCGCAGTTTGAAACTAGCTTCGGGAGAAGATCGCGTCCAGCCGCTCGAGGTCGTTGATCACCCGCCACTCGGAGGCGCCGGCACTCACCACGCGGCGCTCCCAGGCCTCCAGGCGCCCGAAGTAGCGGCGCGGGTCGATGTTGTCCGTGTTGAGCTTCACCACGTTGACGGCGACGACGCGGATCCGCTTCAGGTTCATCGGGATGTTGCGCACCGTGACCTTGTCGAGCTCCTCCTGCATGTCGGAGAAGACGACGATGGTCTTGGTGCCGGCGCCAGTCTCGTTCAGGAACTCCGCGCCCTGCAGCAGCCCGCCGGTGATGTCGGTGTGGCGGCTCGACTTCACGTTCCGCAGGAAATTGTTGGTCGCCTCGCGGAATGCACGCTTCTGCGCGTTGGCCTGCGAGGGCCGCTGGTCGAAGGTCGCCTTCGCGACGATATCTTTCTCGCTGAAGCTGCGGCTCTCGACCCGCGCCACCGCGAGCGAGTCGCCAGGCTGCAGCGTCCCGAGCAGGTAGTTGACGATGAGCTGCGCCTTCGCCGCCTCCTGCGCGTAGGTTCCCGACGTATCGATGAGGACGTACACCGCCTGCGCATGGCTGCGGGAATCGCCGCAACCGGCGAGCCCGGCCGTCAGGAACGCCAAGCCGAGAAGCAGCAGTCGCTTGATCATCGGCTGCCCCGCGCTCTCACGGGCTGCGCGGAGTCGTCCGCGTCGGCCGCGGGGCGGCGCATCGACATGCCCGCCTTCGCCATATGCTCCACTGTCAGCGGGATCACGATCACCACGTCGTAGAGCGTGATCAGCACCCGCGACATGCGCCGCGAGGCGATGCCGAGCACCCGGAGCAGGAGCGCAAGCGCCGACACCAGCGCCGCGAGCAGCACACCGCCGACAGTGCGTGACGAGTGGATGAGCGACTCCAGCGGGATGGCGACAAAAGCGAGCGCGAACGGCAGGATGAAGCCAAGCAGCATCTGCCCCGCGGTCGGAATCCGGCCCACCCAGCCGTCGGTCACCTGAGCCTGCTGCACGGTGGCGAGCGACTGGATCAGCGCCTGTTTGTCGGCGATCAGCATATCGCGCATCAGGGCAAGCGCCGCCTCCACGCCGGCCAGCGTGACGAGCAGCACCAGCGAGATCCACATCATGCGACGCCGCATCCGGTCGTTCAGCGTGGCGATGCGCGGGAAGAGATGGGTGATGCGCAGCGCCTCCATGAGGAACAGGCCCATCGACGCCTCGACGAAGATGATGACCAGGGCGGCTACCTCCGAGGTGCGCAGGCTGCTCGTCAGGTAGTCGCCCGCGCCCACCATCTCGGACATGGGCAGCGCAATCAGCTTGAAGTTGATGAACGCGCCGCCGATGGCCACCGCCATCACGAGCAACGCGATGGCGAACTGGGTGAACGCCGATACCGTCAGGTTGTGCGCCGCCTTGTCCGTCTTGGCGTTGATGCCTTCGTACCTGGTCATCAGGGCATCGACTGCGGTGGCGCTCTCGGTCAAGTCGGCGAGCTTCTTGTTCACCTCGGTGAGCGTGCGGTCGACCGAGCGCCAGAACGGCATGAAGCTCTCGAGGATCTTGTGGCGCGACTCGTAAGAGCGGCGGTACTCGCCGATCGCGCGGTCGTGGATCTTGGTAATCGAGCTCTTGATCTCCTCCAGGATCCTCTGCACTATTTCGCCGCCGCCGGTCTTCACGTTGGCCATGGCGGTGACCGCCTCGACCCAGTCCGGGGGCGGCGGTGGCACCTCGCCGCACTTGCGGTAGTCCTCTTCGATGCGGGTGATCTCGTCGAGCAGCTTCCTTTGCAGCGTCGGGTAGCCTTGCAGGTCGCGCTGCACCATCGCGCCCAGGCGCTCGAACTCGCGCTCGATGCGCTGACCGGCTTCCTGGCGTCCGTGCGCGAGCAGGACCGCCTTGTTTCGCTGCTTCATCTCTTCCGCGGTGGCGACCAGCCAGCGCGCCGCGAGGCGCAGCGGGCCGCCGATCAGCGCGCCGAGCGCCTGGAGCAGCTCGTGCACGGGCTTGCGCGCGGCGTAGAGGAATACCATCGCCAGAAGGGCTACCACGAAGATCGAGAGCGCGGGGTTGTCGGGCCAAATCATCCAGAACGGAGTCGTCATCGCGTTCTCCTTCCCTCAGAATTTGAGGGAGCGTAGATCAGGATCCGGAGCCGCGGGCGACGACCTTGCGCGCTTTGCGTACTAAGTCTCGAATGCTGCAGGCGCGCTGTGAAATCGTGGCGTTACTTTTGCGCCACCAGCCTGCGGTATTGCGCCATGTGGCGGATCGCTTCCTGCGGCCGGCGCAGCTGCTCGCACAGAAGCGCCAGGTTGTAGTGGCAATCGGCCATGCCGGGATCGCCTTGCAGCGAGGCCCGGTACGCTTCGGCGGCTTCGGCCTTGCGACCGAGATCCTCGAGCAGCACTCCGAGGTTGTACAGCAGCAGCGGATCGGGTCCGAAGACGTCGAGCGCGTCGCGGTACGCCGCCTCGGCTTCCTTCAGCTTGCCCGACTCGTGCAGCAGATAGCCTCGATCGATATAGTCTTCCAGGCACTGCGCGGGGGTGGCGTCGGGTTCGATAACCCGCAGCGCGCCGGAAGGGTCGCCTTCGAACGCGAGTAGATACTGGCCCGAGTCCGCCTGCCAGCGCTTTGCGCCCTCCTTCACCACGACGCGGTCGCCGACCGCGCCGATGCTGAGCCCGGAGAGCGGCATCGCGTCGGGCAGATGGCGGCGGAGCTCGCGCAGGGAACTCGCGATGCGCCTTGCCGGCACCTTGGCCGTCGCGAGCGCCTGCGCGGTGCGCAGGACGATCAGATCCTGGAAGGAGAAGAGATACGACTGGCGGGGACCGCGCGCGGGCGAGACGAAGCCCGCACGCACGAGACCATGAATCGTCCTGCGCGACAGGCGCAGGAGCTTCTCGACCTCCCGCACCCCGAAGCGTTGCACGTCTATTTCTTGGCAGCTTTCCGGGTTTGAGCTTTGGCCGTTTCGGCTTTCTTCGCGGGCTTCTTCTCCAGGCTCGCACGCAGCGCTTCCATGAGGTCGATGACCTGAGCCCCTTCCTGCGGCGCCTCGGCCATGGTGATCTCCTGGCCCTCGACCTTTTTCTGCACCGCCGCTTCTATGCGCGCGCGCACCTCGTCGGTGTAGGCGGCGGGGTCGAACTTGGCCGAGCTTTGCTGCTCGATCAGCTGCTGCGCCAGCTTGAGCTCCGCGTCCTTCACCTCGGTCTTCGGGATGTCTACATCCTTCATCGAGCGCACTTCGCCGGCGTAGAGGAGCTGCTGCATCACGAGGCCCTCGACCAGCCCGTCCTCCATCGGCCGGATCATCACTATGTATTGCTTGCCGCGCGCGGCCCAGCGACCGAGGGCGCAGCGCCCGGATTCCTTCAGAGCCCGGGCAAGCAGCGCGTAGGGCTTCGCGCCGCCCTTGTCCGGCCCGAGGTAGTACGCCTTGTCGAAGTACACGGGGTCGATTGTCTTCGCCGGAACGAACTCGGTGATCTCCGCGGTGTGCGTCCCCGCCTCTTCCAGCGCCTTCAGCTCCTCGGGCGAGAACATCACGTACTGGTCCTTCGCGAACTCGTAGCCCTTGGCCATGTCCTCCCGCGTGACCGGAACGTCCTCCTTGACGCAGAAATACTGCTGCCTGAGGCGCGAGCCGCAGGCTTTGTGCAGAAGGTTGAAAGACATCGCCCGGCTCGCCTCGGTCGCCGAATAAAGCTTTACCGGGATCGATACCATGCCGAACGAGATGGTTAGCGAAGCGATCGATCTGACTGCCATATTTGACCTCTACGTCAATGACTTAACCGGTTTACTTCAGGCGAAGGCTTCGAAGCATACTCCATTATGCCTTCGCGCGTTCAAGGGCGGCCTCGAGGCTCTGCTTTTTCGCTAGCGCATCGCGCCAGCGGTCGCCGGACCGCGTCACGAACTCCGCGGCGTTGGTGATCCTGAAATCGAGCGGGTGCGCGGTGGCGAGCTCGTCCCAAGTGAGCGGCATCGACACCGGGGCGCCCGCCGCGCCGCGCGGCGAATAGGCCACATTGAGGGTCTTGCCGCGCACGTTCATGTTGTAGTCCATGAAGATCTTCCCGGTGCGCTTCGGCACGCTCCACTCCAGGGTGATGTCCCTGGGATGCAGGCGCATCAGGTGGCGGCCGACTCTCTCGCTCACCTCGCGCGCGGCATCGAAGTCGATCGTGCGCCGGATCGGCAGGAACACGTGCAGCCCCGTCTTGCCGGAAGTCTTCACGATCGGCTCGAGCGACATGCTGTTCAGCAGCTCGCGCAGCTTGAATGCCACCTCCTTGCCCTTCTGGAATGCCACGGTGTTTAGCTCCGGCTCCTCGCCCGGGGCTTCCTTCCCGGAATAGATATAGGGATCGATGTCGAACACCACGTAGTCGGGATAGTTAAGGATCGAGCTTTCGAGCGCCTCAAGCGACGAGGAATAGTCGCTGCCCGCAACCGGCGAATCGTCGCCGGGGCGCGCGCGCGAATGCCAGACGTGGAATTCCAGGGTCCCGGACTGCGCGAGCCAGAGCAGCGTAGGCAGGTTGTTGCAGAGCAGGTAGTCGTGGCTTTCGTCCTTGTGCCCGGAGAACACCGTGATGGTCTCCACGAAGGCCGGACGTTCCTGCGCCCAGTGCTTCTGGTAGAAGCGCTGGCCGTTGATGCCGTCGGGCATGCGGATCATGGTGAGAGGCCGGTCCGCAAGGTGCGGCAGCATGAACGGCGATACCTGCGCCAGATAGCGCAGCAGATCGCGCTTGGTCAGCGCGGGCTGCTTG
>DATADT010000297.1:0-2587 GCA_036258355.1 Burkholderiales bacterium | reverse complement strand
CGCAGCCGGTCCTTCTCGTAGCCGAGGAGGTCGATCGGCAGGCCGACGGAAAGGTTCGAGCGCATGGTCGAATCGAACGACACCAACAGGCACTTCGCTACGTCCGCGAGCGGGCTATCGAAGCGCACCACCCGGTCGATGATCGGCTTGCCGTACTTCGTCTCGCCGATCTGCAAATAGCAGGTCTCGCGCGACGCCTCGATGAAATTGCCCTGCGGATAAACCTGGAATAGGCGCGGCGCCTCGCCGCGCAGCTGGCCGCCGACGATGAAGCTCGCTCCGGCGTCGAGCTTCGCCTGCTCGAGCGCCGGACCGTCGCGCGTGATCACCTCGCGCAGCGCCTCGCCGACGAGCGCGGCGATGTCATAGAGGCTTTGGCGCGCCTCGATTTCCTGCTCGGAGCGCTGCCGCAGCAGGCTGACCACGCTTTGCGTGGTGGCGAGATTGCCCGCGGAGAGTAGCACCACGACGCGCTCGCCGGGCGTCTCGAACACGCTCATCTTGCTGTAGATCGCCACCTGGTCGACACCCGCATTGGTGCGGGAGTCCGAAGCGAACACGATGCCGGAGGAAACCGCCGCGGCGACGCAGTAAGTCATGCGCCGCCATGCTAGCAGATGCTATTGCTGATGCTGCGCGACCAGCGCTGCGGCGTTCATCGTCTCGGCGCCGCCGCCGGTGCGCACGCCGCGGATCGGGCAGGCGTCGAAATAATCGGCGCCAACGGCGAGGCGGATGTGGTCTTCGCCGGCCGTCCGGTTGTTCGCGATGTCGAAGCTGCGCCAGCGGTCCACGGCCCACGCTTCCGCCCAGGCGTGGCTCGCGACGTGCGCGTCTTCGTGCCCCGGCGAGTACACGTAACCCGAGACGTAGCGCGCCGGCACGCCGAGGTAGCGGCAGCAAGCAATGAACACGTGCGCGTGGTCCTGGCACACGCCCGAGCCGATCGCGAACGCTTCCGCGGCGCTCGAGGACACAGCGGTGTCGCCGGGCTTGAACGGCATCTTCTTTAGGATCGCCGCAGCGAACTCGGCCATGCCCGAGGGCGAGCCGGCGCGGCGGCGGTGCTTCTCGGCGAACGCGGCGAGGTGCTCGTCGACGCGCGTGAGCGGCGAGGTGCGGGTGAAGACGAGCGGCGAGAGCGGTACCGGATCGGGTCCCTCGTCAGGCAGCGCGCGCGTCTCGACTACGCCGAGCGCCCGGATACGGATCGCCTGCGTGGGACGATCGAGCGTGAGGATGTGCAGCACGTTGCCGTAGCCGTCGAGCGTGCGCGTCGGCGTCCCGGGCGCCTCGAGCTTCCATTCCAGGACCTTCTGGCGCGCGCTGTCGCGCGGCGTGAGTCTGAGGTACTGCGTCGAGAAGCGCACCGGCGCTTCGTAGACATAATCGGTGACGTGATCGACCACGAGCTTCATATCGCCCCGAGGTAGGCGCGCTGCAGCCGCTGGCCGAGCTCGCCGATGTCGGCCAGGCACTCGGTGAGGTACTCGTGCAGGCCGGCCTGGAAGATCTCCTCGATGTCGGCGTTGGTGAGCCGCGCGTGCAGCTCGGAGGCGAGGCGCTTCGCCGCCTGGTCGCCTTGGCCGGTGATGCGCGAGAGCGCGTCGCGGATCTGCTCGATGCAAGCGGCGAGCGAGCGCGGCATGCGCCGCTCCAGGATCAGGAGCTGCGCCACCTTGATGGGAAAGATCTGGTCGCGGTAGAGCGCGCGGTAGGTCTCGAGCGAGGACACCGAGCGCAGCAGCGCCGCCCATTGGTAATAGTCGAGCGCGCCGCCCACCTCGTCCACGGAAGGCAGGATGACGTGGTACTTCACGTCGAGGATGCGCGCGGTGTTGTCCGCGCGCTCGAGGAAGGTGCCCAGGCGCGAGAAATTGAACGCCTCGCCGCGCATGATGGTGCCGTAGGTCACGCCGCGGAAGAGATGCGAGCGCTCCTTCACCCAGTCGAAGAACTGCGTGGCGCCCGCGCCGGTCACGCGCTCGGGCCTGAGCGCGCGCGCCTCGATCCAGGTGGCGTTGAGCGTCTCCCACATCTCGGAGGTGATCTGCCAGCGCACCGAGTGCGCGTTTTCCCGCGCCCGGCTCAGGCAGCACATGATGGAGGTCGGATTCTCCGGGTCGAGCGCAAGGAACTCGATCAGCGACGCGAGCGCGAGCTCGCCGTGCCGCGCGAAGTACGCCCAGGCGCTGCCCGTGATGTTGAGCGGCGCGAGCAGATTCTGGCGCTGCAGCTCGCGCGAGCTGGCGAGCAGCACGTTCGACGTCACCCCGAGGATGCGCGCCATGTTCTCGGCGCGCTCCATCTGGCGCGACATCCAGAAGATACGGTCGGCAACGCGCGAGAGCATTTCTAGTCGACGACCCAGGTGTCCTTGGTTCCGCCGCCCTGGGAGCTGTTGACCACCAGCGAGCCCTGTTCGAGCGCGACGCGCGTCAGGCCGCCCGGCACGAGCTTCACCTCGCGCCCGGACAGCACGTAGGGCCGCAGGTCGACGTGGCGCGGCGCGATGCCCTGCGCGACGAAGGTCGGGCAGGTGGAAAGCGACAGCGTCGGCTGCGCGATGTAGTTCGCGGGATTCGCC
>DATADT010000296.1:0-2067 GCA_036258355.1 Burkholderiales bacterium | reverse complement strand
ATGTCGGCCATTGCCGCCGAGCACTCGGACGCGCAGCACGGCGTGCACACGGGCGGGCACGGAAGCGGCATGGAGCACGTGGTGGTGAGCCTCGCCGAGGAGAAAAGCGGCGCGCGCATCGGCGACGCCGACGTGACCATCCAGGTGAAGAACCCGAAGGGCGGCGTGCAGAAGAAGCCCGCCCTGCCGATGGTAACGGCCGGGTTCCCCGACTACAGCGAGGTGTTCGACTTCGGGTGGTCGGGCAGCTACGTCGTGCGTGTGAGCGTCAAGCGCAAGGCGGCGGCGAAGCCGATCGAGGCGGTGTTCACCGTCAAGCGCGTCCTCTAGCGCCGCGTTCGCCGTCCGGCGCGTCATCTAGCGCCGCTTTTCTATGAACGCGCGCACCAGGCGCTGCGTCTCCTCCCGCGCGAGCAGCCTGGCGGTCGCGTCAAGCTCGCGCTCGTAGCCGTTCTGCGCGCCGATGCAGGCTTTCGCCTCGGCGAGCGCCGCTGCCGGCAGCGACGCGATGTCGCGCGCAATCTGGCGGGCGCGCGCCGCCAGCTCGGCCGCCGGCACTGCCCAATGCACCACGCCGAGCGCGGCGGCCTGCGCGCCGCTGATCACCTCCGCGCCAAGGATGAGACGCTTCGCGACCGCCACTCCCGCGATGCGCGGCAGGCGCTGCGTGCCGCCGGCACCGGGAATCAGGCCTAGGCGCGGCTCGGGAAGGCCGAGGCGCGCGTCCTCCGCGGCGATCCGCAAGTCGCAGGCGAGCGCGAGCTCGAGCCCCCCGCCGAGAGCCGGCCCGCAGATCTCGGCGAGCGTCACCTGAGGCAGGCTCTCCAGGCGCTCGAAGACCCGCTGCATCTCGCGCACGAAGGCAACCATGCGAGAGCGACCCTCGGCGCTGTCGAAGCGGCTGCGCATCAGCTCCAGGTCCGCCCCGGCGCAGAAGGCCTTCTGGTCGGAACGCAGGAGCAGCACCGCGCTGCCTTGCAGCTCCCCGAAGATCCCTTCCAGGCGCGCGAGCCATCCCTCGTCGATCGCGTTCACCGGCGCGCGCGAGAGCGTGGCGACGGCGAGCGGCCCTTCCCGCTCGAGCGAAATCATGACGCGAGGATCGCAGCAGGCCCCGCGGCGGGCTTGATTCAGATCAAAGCCCCCCGCGCTTGCGGGCCGACAATCGAGCCATGCTGCTGGAATCGAACACGCTGGCCCAGCACCACCGGCGCTGCGACGCGCTGTTCACCGCCGCGCGCGAAGCCGCCGCCGCGGCCCGGCCGCAGGGCCTGGCCGCGCGCGTGAGCGAGCTGCGCGAGGCGCTGCTCAGCCACTTCCGCTACGAGGAGGAGCACGTCTTCCCGCTCTACGAGCAGGCGAGCGGCCTCGAGGGCGCGACCGAGTGGCTGTGCGCGCAGCACGACGACATGCGCGGCATGCTGTGGATTCTCGGCACGATCTCGCCAGAGGCCGAGCGCAGTCGCTATCAGGCCGAGCTCGCCGCGCTCCAGGCGGCCTTCGACGCGCACGCCGCCGACGAGGAGAAGCGCATGTACCCGGTGTTCGAGCGCATGCTGCGAAAGTGACGCCATGGCGCTGATGATCACGGTCGAATGCACGGCCTGCGACGCGTGCAAACCGGTGTGCCCAAACGAGGCCATCAGCGCCGGCGAGCCCTACGTGATCGACGCGCTGCGCTGCACCGAGTGCGTCGGCGCCGAGGACGAGCCGCAGTGCAACCTCGTCTGCCCGGTCGCCAACTGCATCGTCCCCAATCCGGACTTCAGCGAGACTCGCGAGCAGCTACTGGAGAAGTACCGGACGCTGCACGGCTGACCGGCGGCTCAAGCCCCTTCGCGACCTCCCGCAGCACGAACTTCTGGACCTTCCCGGTCGGGGTGCGCGGCATCTCGGCGAGCACCTCGAGCCGCTCGGGCCAAAAGTGCTTGGAGAAGCCCTCGGCCGCCAGGTGGCGGCAAAGCGCCTCGAGCTTGAGCGAGCCTCCGGAACGCAGCGTCACGAACGCGCACGCGCGCTCCTGCAGCCGCGGGTCGGGCATCGCCACCACGGCGGCGTCGGCGACCG
>DATADT010000295.1:0-2660 GCA_036258355.1 Burkholderiales bacterium | reverse complement strand
CCGCATGCAGCTGCTCGAGCTTTCGCGGCTGCACGACGACGAGGTGTACGACCGGGCCGTCGACATGCAGATCATGCGGCTGCGCCGCAAGCTCGGCGAGGGCAGCACGAACCCCCGCTACGTGGTGACGGTGCGCGGCGCCGGCTACCGCATCGGCGTGCGCGTGGAGACGGTCTACTAGTCCGCCGGCCGCAGCGGGATCATGAATTCTTCACGCATCGAATCCTTGCCCGCGAGCAGCTCGGGCAATTTCCGGCATTTCCCCTCCGAACTGCGCAAGCCCCTACTGCAGCGCGCGCGCGAACGTGCGTCCGCGCAGCAGCTCGCTGGCGCCTTCGTCCTCGATCCGGGCGACCAGCTCGTCGATCGCCGCGCCGATTTCGCCGCAAACCCGGTCGCTCCATTCGCAGCCCGGCCACGTGCCCACCTCCACGTCGGAGATGCACAGCTCGCTGTCGAGCGAAAACCCAAGGAGCAGCGGCACGCGCTTGAACACGTCTCGGACGCGCGCCTCGATGAGTGCTTGCGATCGCGCGGACCGGGCTGTGGGCGTTCGATGCGAAAGCGCCTTCATCTAGGCGCAGCTTGCGCGCGCCGCGTCACTGTTTCGTTTCAGCCCGCAGGCACGCAGTCACGCCTGCAATTCACCCAAGGAGATGAGCATGAAGATGCGCTTTTTGTTCGCGATGCTGGTTGCATTGGCAGCAGGCGCCGCGCGCGCCGAGAGTTTCCCGAAAGGCGAGCTCTTCGTTCCGCTGATAGCGGATCCCAACGAGACGCGAACCTTCGTGAGCCTGTTCAGTGTGGACTCGGAAACGGTTCAATCCTGGCTCGGCTACGTCGGCGTCGGGGCGAACTTCGGGCTGTACCGCTGGCCTGGCAAGCAGCCGGGCGACGCCTCGCAGCTTGGCGTTTTCGCCGCCATCAACTCGCTGTTCGACATGGAAGAAAGCTCGTATCCCCTGGTCAACACCGACTACCGGGTCGGTTTCACGTACGAGTTGCGGCGCGGGCCGTTTTCGGGCCGCACACGGCTCTTTCACCAGAGCTCGCACCTTGGCGACGAATTGATCCTCCAGGGCAACGCTCCGCAACGCGTCAACCTGAGCGTCGAGGTCGTCGACCTGCTGCTCGCGTGGGAGCGCGCCGGCTGGCGCCCGTATATCGGGGGCATGTACATCTTTCACCGCGACCCGGAGGACCTGAAACAAGCCGGATTCCAGGCCGGCGTGGACTATACCGGGACGGCACCTGTCCTCTTCGGGGGGCGCCTTGTCGGCGGGCTCGACTACAGGTCATTCGAGGAGAACGACTGGCGCGGCGGCCTGAGCGCCAAAGTGGGCCTGGAATACGGACGGCCCCGCCCCGACCGCCGCGGAATCAAAGTGCTGCTCGAGTACTACGACGGCTCGGCGCCGTTCGGCCAGTTCTACAACGATGTCGTCTCGTATTACGGCCTGGGTCTGCAGTTCGACTACTGACCGGGCCACCGAATCCGGACCGAATGCCAACGGTTCGCTGACGACTTGGCCGGGCGTCGTCCGTAGCATGCCGACTGAGATATGGATACCTTGCGCAACCTGGCGTGCGTGGCGCTCGCCCTGGCGGGCCTGATCGGGGCAGCCTCCGCAGACGAACCCGTCCAATCGGGCGAGCAAGTTTTCGAGCGCCGCTGCCGCACCTGCCATGGCGGCGCACGGGCCGATTTGCCGATCGGCCCGAGCCTCGCCGGCATCATCGGCACGAAGGCGGGAACGCAGGCTTCCGGCGTGCACTCGCGCGCCGCGGTCGAGTCCGGAATCGTGTGGGACCGCGAGTCGCTGCGCCGCTTTCTCTCCGAGCCGCCGCGCGACCCTCCGGTTCCCGGCCCCCTCATGCGCACTCGCGTGGAAGACCCCAAGGAGCTGGAGAGCCTGCTCGACTACCTCGAATCGCTTCGCTGAAGGGCACCCGTGCGCGCGTTATTCCAGACCACCCAGACGGACGAGCTGGTGGTGGCGATGCCCGAAAACGGCATCGATCCGGCGTGGCTCGCGCGGCCGCTGGCGGAGCTCGGTTTCGAGGCCGGCCGGTCTTTCACCGCGTTGCGGGTGGAGCCGCCGGCGGCGTGGCGCTGGAGCACGCCAGACGCGGCGTTTTTCGCGCGGCTGCTCACGGAGCTCGAGGCGCACGGGCGCAAGGTCGCGCTCAAAGGGCTGCCTCAGGAGCTCGAAAAGCTGCTCAACCTCGCGCGCCGAGCGCCGGCGGCCGTCGCGCCAATGGCCCGGCCGCCGGGCATTCGCGAGCGCGTCGGCTTGAGCGCATTGCGGCAGGCCGCAGACGCGGGCGCGCTCGTCGCGCTGCTCGGCGAGGTGGTGCTGCGCCTGCCGCGGTTCTTCGCCGGACGGGCGAAGCTCCGCCGCGCCGAGCTCATGGAAGTGCTCGCCGAGTCGAGCAGCCGCGCGCTGCCGATCGTCGCCGTGGTGAACCTGCTGATGGGCGCCATCCTCGCCTTCGTCGGCGCCGTGCAGCTCAAGACCTTCGGCGCCGGCATCTACGTCGCCAATCTCGTCGGGATCGCGTCGGTGCGCGAATTGACGCCGATCCTCACCGCGATCGTGCTCGCCGGCCGCACCGGCGCGAGCTTCGCGGCGCGCATCGCGACCATGCAGGGCAACGAG
>DATADT010000294.1:0-5772 GCA_036258355.1 Burkholderiales bacterium | reverse complement strand
TCCGCCGACGTACGCAGCGTCGAGTCCGGGCAGATCGAGCTCAGCGTGCGCGGTGTCGGAGACGTGGTGGCCACCCATGGCGAGCATATCGCCCCGGGCGCGCAAGGCGTGCTTGCGCTGCGCCCGGAGCAGGTCAGGATGGCCAAGAGCATCGCCGTCGACCGCGCGGACAACCATTTCCGCGGCACGGTGAAAACGCTGCTCTACCGAGGCGAGGTCACCTTGTACACGGTGGAGCTCGCCGGTGGCGGCAAGCTCCAGGCGCTGCTGCCGAACACCGCGAGCGGGGGCCCCGCGCGGTTCGAGGCGGGCGCGAGCGTCGAGGTCGGCTGGCCGCGCGACGTCGGGCATTTCTTGACGGATTGATGCAGCCGCGCTCCCCGCGCAAGTGGCTCGTGAGCGGTCCGCCGCTCGCCTATCTGCTCTTTTTCTTCGCGGCGCCGCTCGCGATCATGGCGCTCGCCTCGTTCCGCGCACCGGGCGATTTCGGCGGCCTCGCGCCGCTTGTGCTGCACGACGAGGGCGGAACGCAG
Source organism: Burkholderiales bacterium (assembly GCA_036258355.1). Lineage (GTDB taxonomy): Bacteria > Pseudomonadota > Gammaproteobacteria > Burkholderiales > SG8-39 > SCGC-AG-212-J23. The sequence goes on along the minus strand of DATADT010000294.1, from coordinate 5,239 downwards.
CTCAATGTCACTGCGGAAGCCTACGCGGTGCTGTTTTCCGACTTCCTGTATGCGTGGCTCTTCCTCAAGTCCCTCGGCTACGCGGCGCTCGCCACGGGTCTGTGCCTCGCGGCGGGCTATCCGCTCGCGCTTCTCATCGCCCGCAGCCCGCGCAGGTACCGCGACATCCTGGTGCTGCTGGTCATCCTGCCCTTCTGGAGCAATTTCCTGATCCGCGTCTACGCCTGGATGACGATTCTCGGCCCGCAATCGTTCGTGATGCGCGCGCTGAACGGCGCCCTCGGCCTCGCGGGCCTCGAGCCCGTGTCGCTGCTCTACACGCCGGCGGCGGTCGTCATTACCCTCGTGTACGTGCACCTGCCGTTCATGGTCCTGCCGCTCTACGCCAACCTGGAGAAGCACGACCCTGCGCTGCTCGACGCCGCGCAGGATCTCGGCGCCGGCGCCTGGCAGCGCTTCTGGCGCGTCACTTTCCCGCTCTCGCTGCCCGGGGTGTACGCGGGCTCAGCCCTCGTCTTCATCCCCGCGGTCGGCATCTTTGCGATACCCGACCTCGTCGGCGGCACCGGCGGCATCATGATCGGCAACGTGATCAAGCAGCAGTTCCTCGACACGCGCGACTGGCCGTTCGGCGCGGCGCTGTCGCTCGTCCTCATGGCCGGGGCGCTCGCCGCTTCCGGGCTCGCGGCCGCGGCGGGACGCGGGGCGCGCGCATGAAGCGCCCCTCGGGCTGGTTGTGGTGCGCAGCGATTGCGGCGTACGTCTTCCTGTACGCCCCGCTTGTCATCGTGGTGCTTTTCTCCTTCAACGACTCACGGCTCAATGCCCAGTGGGTCGGATTCACGCTTGCCTGGTACGAAAAGCTGCTGCACAACGAAGCGATGCTGATCGCCGCGCGCAACTCGCTCCTCATCGCCCTCGCCGCCGCGGCGGCGTCCACGGTGCTCGGCACCATGGCCGGGTTCGCGCTGCACCGCTACCGGCCGCGCCTGCTGCCGCCGCTCGTGCTCGCCACCATCGCCATTCCCGAGATCCTCATGGGCGTGAGCCTGCTCATGTTTTTCGTGCTGCTGAACATCACCCTCGGCATGGTGTCCATTACCCTTGCGCACATCACCTTCTGCATCGGCTTCGTCGCGCTGGTGGTGCGCGCGCGGCTCGCGGGCATGGACGAGAGCCTGACCGAGGCGGCGCGCGATCTCGGCGCCACGCCGGCCCAGGCGTTCCGCTGGGTCACGCTGCCGCTCATCATGCCCGGGGTGGTCGCCGGCGCCCTGATGGCCTTTACGCTGTCGCTCGACGACTTCGTGATCACCTTCTTCACCGCCGGGGCGGGCTCCACCACCCTGCCCCTGCAGATCTATACGATGGTGAAGATCGCGGTCACGCCCGAAGTGAACGCGGTGTCCACGCTGCTCATGCTCCTCACGCTGACCCTTATACTGGTCGCTGCGCGTCTTTCCCCCTCTGTCCTTAAAGCGGAGAACCGTTGATGAATCGCTTACTGATCGCCCTGCTTCTCGTTCTGCCGGCCCCGGGCGTCCAGGCTCAAGCCAAGGAGCTGCATCTTTTCAACTGGAACGACTACATCGCGCCGGAGACAGTTGAGCGCTTCCAGCAGGCATGCAAATGCAAGGTCGTGCAGACCTACTACTCCGACAACGAGGAGCTCGTGGCGAAGCTCGCCGCCGGCGCGAAAGGCTACGACGTGCTCGTGCCCACGTCGAACTACGTGCTCGGCATGGCGAAGGCCGGCTGGATCCAGCCGCTCGATCTCGCCAAGCTGCCGAACCTCAAGAACGTGATGCCGCAGTACCGCGGCGGCGCGTACGACCCGGGGAACAAGTACTCGGCGCCTTACGCGATGTCGATCACGCTGATGGGCTACAACGAGGCAAAGATCAAGGAGCTCGGCGTGCCGGTGGACTCCTGGGCGACGGTGTTCGACCCGAAGATCGTGTCGAAGCTCAACAAGCGCGTCACCGTGCTCGACAGCCAGGCCGAGGTGTTCGCCGCGGCGCTGAAGTACCTCGGCTACTCGGTCAACGACCGCGACCCGAAGCACTGGGAAGAGGCGAAGCAGGTCATCCTCAAGGCGAAGCCGTACTGGGCGGCGTTCAACGCTTCGAGCTACATCAAGGAGCTCGCCTCCGGCAACATCTGGCTGGTGCACGGCTACTCCAACGACGTCTTCCAGGCCGACAAGGGCGCGGAGGAAGCGAAGCAGAAATTCCGCATCCGGCACAGCCTGCCCAAGGAAGGCGCGGTGCTTGCCCTCGACGTCATGGTCGTCGCGAAGGGCGCGCCGCGGCCGGACCTTGCGCACCAGTTCATCAACTTCATGCTCGAGGGGCGCAACTCGGCCGACCTCACCAACATGATCGGCTCGGGCAACCCGAACCAGGACGCGCTCCAGTACATCAAGCCCGAGATCAAGTCCAACAAGGCCGTGTTCGCCGATGAGCGCTCGGTGAAGACGCTCGAGCAGCTCCGGGAGATGAGTCCGAAGCAGAGGCAGCTCCTGAACCGGATGTGGACCGAGATCAAGTCGCGGTGATCACGGGCGCCCAGGCAGTGGTCGACTGCCTCCGGCGCGAGGGCGTCGCGCACGTGTTCGGCATCCCCGGCACGATGAACCTGCCGATCCTCGACGTGCTGCGCGACACGCCGGAGATCCGTTTCATCCTGACGCGGCACGAGCAGGGTGCGGCGTTCATGGCGTACGGGTATGCCCGCGCGCTCAACCGCCCGGCGGTGGTGACCGCGACCGAAGGCCCGGGCGTGACCAACCTCGCCACCGGCATCGGCGCCGCCTACAAGGGTTACGTGCCGATCATCAGCATCAGCGGCGCGCAGGAGATCTGGCTGCGCGAAAAGGACGCGAGCCAGGACATCGACCAGGTGACGTTCCACCGGCCGATCACCAAGTGGGCGTATTCGATTCCCGCCGTGTCGAAAATCCAGGAGGCGCTGCGCCGCGCGTTCCGCATCGCGCTCGCCGAGCCGCTCGGGCCGGTGCACCTGGATGTTTCGAAGGACATCCTGCTCGAAAAGACGCAGGCCGAGCCGATCCCGCCCGAGGCGTACCGCCCGAGTTCCCTGCCCGCGTGCGCGCCGGGCGATCTCGACCGCGCGGCGGCGCTCGTCTCCAAGTCGAAGCGGCCGGTGCTGGTCGCGGGCGGCGGCGTCATCCGCGAGGACGCGGTTGCGGCGCTCCAGCGCCTCGCCGAGGCGACCGGCATCCCGGCCGCCACGCTGCAATACCATCCGGACGCGTTTCCGACGACGCACCGCCTCGCGCTCGGGCCGCTCGGCCGCAACGGCTGGTCGAGCGCGAACCGCACCCTGCCAAAGGCCGACCTCGTGATCGCGGTCGGCGCGCACCTCGACCTTTTCTCGACCCAGTTCCGCTACGGGATCATCAGCCGCGACGCGCTGCTCATTCACCACAGCACGGTGGCGACCGACATCGGCGTCGCGTTCCCGGTCGCGCAGGCGGTGGTCGGCGCAACGCTCACCTTCGTCGAAGGGCTTGCCGGCCGCGTCAAGGGCAGCTGGGACTGGGTCGATGTGGACAAGGCGCGCCGCGACTGGGATCAGGAAAGGGAAAGACTGCTGAACATGGACGCGCGCCCGATCCTGCCGCCGGTGGTGGCGCATGCCATGCGCCAGGCTTTGCCCCCGGACGGAGTGATGATTCTCGACGCCGGGAACGCGGGTAAGCACATGCGCATGTTCATGGACACCCATCGGCCGAACACCTTCATGTACATCAACGACTGGGGCTCGGTCGGCGCCGGGCTGCCGATGGCGATGGGCGTGAAGCTGGCGCGGCCGCAACAGCCGGTGATGGCCACCGTGGGTGACATGGGGATGATGTGCAACCTGGGCGAGCTCGAGACCGCGGTGCGCGAAAAGATCGCGGTGGTATGCGTGGTCTTCAACGACCAAGGCCTCGGCAACGAGCGCGCGTTCCAGAACGAGCTCTACGGGGGGAGGACCTTCGCGGTCGATTATGGCGACGTCGATTTCGCCGCGCTCGCGCGCGTTCTAGGCGCTCACGGCGAGCGCGTGGAGGACCCTGCCGAGCTCCTGCCCGCTCTGCGGCGCGCGCTCGCGAGCGGGTCGCCGGCGGTCGTGGACGTCGTGATCGACAAGACCTTCCACGCTCCGGTGGTGTTCAAGGCATGACCGTCGCCGAGCAAGTCGGGGAATGGGCTGAGGCGCTGCAACCCCGCTCGCTGCCGAAAGACACGCAAAGCGCCGCGCGGCGGCTGCTGCTCGACGTCACGGGCCTGTGCGTCGCGGCGCGCAAAGGGGGCTACGTCAAGGCCCTGCTCGCAACCGCCGTCTCTCAGGGAACCGCGACGGCGATCGGACATTCGCGAGCGCTCAGCCCGTACGATGCCGCCCTCGTCAACGGCTCGGCGGCGCACGGCGAGGACTTCGACGACACTTTCGAGGGCGGCCCGATCCACGCCGGCGCGGCGATCGTTCCCGCGGCGCTCGCGCTCGCGGAGCAGCGCGGCCTGCAGGGCGCTGCGGTGACGAAGGGCATCGTGGTCGGCATGGAGTTCGCCTGCCGCGCGAGCATGGTCGCGCCGCAGGCGATACACCGCGCCGGGTTCCATCCTTCCGGTGTGCTGTGCGCGCTCGGTGCAGCGGCGGCCGGCGCGGCGATGCTCGGGCTACCCGCGCGCGCGATCGCGCACTCGATCGGCATCGCCGGGAGCTTCGCCTCGGGCATCATCGAGTACCTCGCGGACGGCGCGTGGACCAAGCGCTTCCACCCGGGCTGGGCGGCCCAGGCCGGAATGCGCGCCGCGCTTCTCGCCGAGGCGGGCTTCACCGGGCCGCTCTCGGTGCTCGAAGGCACGCACGGGTTCTACAAGGCGTTCGCGCCATCGAGGGCGCCGGACTTCCAGGTGCTGCTCGGCGATCTCGGCAGGCGCTACGTCATCGACGGCATCGCGTTCAAGCCGTACGCGTGCGGCACGATGACGCATCCCTACATCGACTGCATGATGGAGCTGCGCACCTCGGGCGTGCGCCCCGACGACGTGGTGAGCGTGGTGTGCGAGGTGGGCGAAGGAACGGTGCACCGGCTCTGGGAGCCCATCCAGGCCAAGCGCCGCGTGCCGAACGGCTATGTCGCGAAGTTCTCCTCGCCCTATTGCATCGCGGTCGGCTTCCTCGACGGCGCGGTCGGCTTCGAGCAGTTCACCGACGAGCGCGCCGC
>DATADT010000293.1:0-2142 GCA_036258355.1 Burkholderiales bacterium | reverse complement strand
TCGCCAAGCCCGACGCGAACGAAGAACTATCGGCTTGCGCGGCAGACTAAGCAGCATGCGCGTCCTCCTGAACGCCAGGCATCACCGACAGTGCGGCAAGGACGGCGCGCGTCCGGACACGGGAGGCGGCTAGCTCGATTTGCCCTCATTCCCCGAAGCCCGGACCGCGCGAGCGCTCCGGGCTTTTTGTCGCCCAATCGCGGCGCGTAACTCAACGGCAGAGTAGCTGACTCTTAATCAGCAGGTTGCAGGTTCAAGTCCTGCCGCGCCGACCAGTCGAGTGGGGCGTAGTTCAGCGGAAGAACGCCGGCCTCTGAAGCCGGATGTCCCTGGTTCGAATCCAGGCGTCCCTGCCAGCCTAGGGCAAATCCATTCCCCGCTGCCGTGCTTTCACCCGAGCGCCGTAGGCCGGCAGCGTGGTGAGGCGCGGATCGTCGACCGGGCCGCCGACGGTGAAGTGATACAGCGACTGAAAGGCGAGGTCCCTTAAGCCGAAGACCTGGTGCACCGGGTCGTCGAAAAAGCAGCCGATGCCGGTCGCGCGCACGCCGGCCGCTTCGGCTTCGAGGTACAGCACCTGCCCGATAGCGCCCGCCTCCCAGAAGAGGCGCCGGTAAAACCACGGCCCGTGCGCGACCAGGCTCGCCTGGTACTCGGCGATCATGCCGAGGGAAAAAGCGCCTTCGCCCGCGATGTCCTGGCGGCAGCTCACCTGCGTCGCGAGCTGCCGCGCGTCGCCGCGCTCGAGAAGATAGAGCGGCAGGCTCTCGGGGCGGCCTGGGGGAGACTGCCAGGCGAAGTGCGCGTGCATGGCTGCCTTGAGCGTCTCCACCTTGGCGGGGTCGCGCGCGAGCGCGTACAGGCCGAGATCGATCCCCTCCACGCGGTGCACGAAGAGGCCGAAGTGGATCGCCGGCTCCCAGGGAATCGCGTCCCAGGGCATCGGACGGCGCGCGACGTCGAGCTCGACGCGCGGCATGGTGCGCGCAAGCATGCGGTAGAAGCGCTCCGCCGGGACCGAGGTCGTGCCGTCGCAGGCGAGGAGGCTGCGCCGCTGGCGAATGATTTGTCCGGCGGAGATCACGGCTTGCGCGACGCCGCCGAGACGGTATCGATGATCTCCCAGGGCACGGGCTCCTCCGGGCTCAGCCGGTTCGCCGTTCCGTACCAGCGCTGCCTTGCGAGCTCGCGCACCGCGTCCTCTTCGAGATTCAGAGTTGTCGTTGCGGCATCTCCCGGCCAGAGCGCCATCAGCAGTTCGGCATTTTCCCGCTCGACGCCGTCGAAGTCGGCGGCCCGGTCGAGGCCGAGCAGCGCGCCGACGGTCGCGTCCGCCACGCCGTCCAGCACCCGCGCCGACCAGCCGAGCGCCGCCGCCGCGATGCGCAGCGTGCCGATCGCGTGGCCGGCGTCGTGCTGGCAGTAGCGGAAGGCGCGCTCGCCGTACTTCCACGCCTCGCGCCAGTAGACCGACGACAAGCCCACGAGGAACGCCGGCGGCGGGAAACCGCGCATCAGGCGCACGAGCAGCTCCGCCGGGCAATCGGCGCGCCGCTCGAGGCCGTGTACCAGCGGTGCGTAGTGGAACAGCCCCGGCATCTTGCCGAGCTCCGCGACGCCGCCGACCAGCACGTAGCCCTCCGTGGGATGCAGATTGCCGCTCGACGGATTCGCGCGCAGCGCCCAACGCGTCCCGCCCGCCTGCTTCCACGCCGACAGCGCGAGCGCGTATTCGAGCAGTCGCGAAAGCGTCCGGATCGTCACCGGCGCGCTCGGCACGGAGCCGCGCACATACAGGCTCTCGTAGGCGGGCGAGACCGGATCCTCGCCGGGCCCGAGTATCGGCAACCGCGTGAGCGGCGCTCCCGCGTCGCGCCGGAACGGATCGGGCTGGTTCGCCCAGTCGAGCCGGCTGGGTCCGGGGGCGAAGCGGTTGAAATGATGCTTGGTGCGCTCGTGATAGCGCATCACCGCTTCGAGCTCGGAGGCGTCCGCCACAGTCCGGGAAGTGTATCGGCGTTATGCTCCGCGCATGCGAATTCGACGCCTGCTTCTCCTCGCCCTGGCCTGGCCGCTTTTCGCCCTCGCCCAGTCTTGGCCCACGCAGCCGGTGCGCATCATGGTCGGCTTCCCGCCCGGCGG
>DATADT010000292.1:0-9501 GCA_036258355.1 Burkholderiales bacterium | reverse complement strand
GGGAAATCAGTCGCTCATGCTCAATCCGCCGAGCGCCCTGACCGGACCGGTGCAACTCCCCGGCGGCATGCAGTACGCGTCCTATCGCCTGGCGATCATCGCCGTCGGCGTCTTCGTCGCGCTGCTCTTGTATTTCCTGGTGACGAAAACAAAGGTCGGGATGCTGGTGCGCGCCGGCGCGTCGAACCGCGAGATGGCGGTCGCGATGGGCGTGAACATCCGGCGGCTCTTCACCGCGGTGTTCGCCCTGGGCGCTGCATTGTGCGCCCTGGCCGGCGCGATGCTCGGGCCGATCCTCGCGGTGCAGGTCGGCATGGGGGAGAACATCCTGATCCTCGCCTTCGTGGTAATCGTGATCGGGGGCATCGGCTCGATCCGCGGCGCGTTCGTCGGCGCGCTGCTCGTCGGGCTGGTCGACACGATGGGCCGCGCGCTCCTGCCGCTCGCCTTCGCGAAGATGTTCTCCCCGCAGGTCGCCTCCAACCTCGGGCCGTCGATCAGCTCGATCCTGATCTACGTCCTGATGGCCGCGGTGCTGTTCCTGCGCCCGCAGGGGCTCTTTCCGGCGCGGGGATGAAAAGAATCATCGTCATCGCCGTTCTCGCGTGCGCCTTTCCGTGGGTCATGCAGGCGCTCGACCAGCACTTCTATACGAGCTTCGCGGCGCGCATCCTGATCTATGCCATGGCCGCGGCGAGCCTCAACCTCGTGCTCGGCTACGGCGGCATGGTGAGCTTCGGCCATGCCGCGTTCTTCGGCGCCGGCGCCTATATCGTCGGCATTCTGGCGGTCGAGGGCGTCAGCAGCCTTTGGATCTCCTGGCCGCTCGCGATCGCGGTCGCGGCGCTCGCCGCGCTCGTGATCGGCGCGATCTCGCTGCGCACGCGCGGGGTGTACTTCATCATGATCACGCTCGCCTTCGCGCAGATGATGTACTACGTGTTCGTCTCGCTGAAGGCCTACGGCGGCGACGACGGCGTTTCGCTTCCCGGGCGCTCCACCGGCCTCGGCGTGAGCCTCTCGAACGACATCGTCTGGTACTACCTCGTGCTTGCCGAGCTTGCCGGAGTGCTCTATCTCCTGCACCGGCTGCTGCACTCGCGCTTCGGCCGCGTAATCGAGGCAATCCGGGAAAACGAGACCCGCGCCACCGCGGTCGGCTATCCGGTGTACCGCTACAAGCTCCTCTGCTTCGTGATCTCGGGCGCGATCGCCGGGCTCGCCGGCGCGCTGATCGCCAACCAGACGAGCTACGTCGGCCCGGCGCTGCTTCACTGGGTGCAGTCGGGGACGCTGATGATCATGGTGATCCTCGGCGGCGTCGCGCGCTTCTGGGGCGGCCCGGTCGGCGCGGTGGTGCTGCTCGCGCTGGAGGAGCTCTTCTCGGGCAGCCCGCTCCTCGGCCCCTATTCGCTGCACTGGCAGCTCCCGGTGGGCGCGATCCTGCTCGCCGTGGTGCTGTTCGCGCCGCAGGGAATCGCAGGTGCTTTCGCTAAGAAACCTCAGTAAGCGCTTCGGCGGAGTGGTGGCGGTCGACGGCGTCACGCTGGACGTCGCCGCCGGCGAAGTGCACGCGCTGATCGGCCCCAACGGCGCCGGCAAGACGACCCTCATCCACCAGATCTCGGGCAGCCTGCCGGTCGATGCCGGCCAAATTCTCTTTCTCGAGAAGGACATCACCCGCCTGCCCGCCCACCAGCGCGTGGCCGCGGGCCTCGCACGCAGCTACCAGATCACGAGCATCTTCCGGCGCTTCAGCGTGCTGGACAACCTCGCGCTCGCCGTGCAGGCGCGTAGCGGCTCCAGCTTCTCGTTCTGGCGGCCGGTGGCGGAGGAAAGCGCGCTCTTCGACGAGGCCCGTGGGATTGCTTCCCAAGTCAATCTCATTCAAAAAGTCGATTCGCTAGCCTCAACCCTTTCCCACGGCGAGCAGCGCGCGCTCGAAGTCGGGCTCGCGCTCGCCACGCGCCCGAAGCTCGTGCTTCTGGATGAGCCGATGGCCGGCATGGGGCCGGAGGAATCCAGGCGCATGATCGAGTTCATCGGCCGCATCCGCGCCGAGGTCACGGTGCTCCTCGTGGAGCACGACATGGACGCGGTGTTCCGCCTCGCCGACCGCATCTCGGTGATGGTCAACGGCCGCCTGATCGCCACCGGCGCCCCCGACGACATCAAGGCGAACCCCGAGGTGAAGAAGGCCTACCTGGGAGACGAGCTTGCTGCTTGAGGTCGAGAACCTCGAGACCGCCTACGGCACGAGCCAGGTGCTTTTCGGCCTGTCTTTCTCGGTCTCCGAAGGAGAAGCCGTAGCCCTGTTGGGCCGGAACGGCATGGGCAAGACCACGACGGTTCGTTCGATCCTCGGTCTCACCCGCGCGCGCCGCGGGACGGTGAGCTTCCGCGGCCGCCGCATCGAGCGCGAGGCGCCCGATTGCATCGCGCGCATGGGAATCGCGCTCGTGCCCGAAGGGCGGCAGATCTTTCCCAACCTGAGCGTGCGCGAGCACCTCGTCGCCTTCGCCGAGAACCGCTCCGGCCGCGCCGATCCCTGGACGCCGGGCAAGGTTTTCGATCTCTTCCCGCGGCTCGCGGAGCGGGCCGAGAACATGGGAAACCAGCTTTCCGGCGGCGAGCAGCAGATGCTCGCCATCGGCCGCGCGCTCGTCACCAACCCTCACCTGCTCATTCTCGACGAGGCGACCGAGGGCCTCGCGCCGCTCGTGCGCGAGGAGATCTGGCACTGCCTCGGGCGCCTGCGCGCCGCCGGGCAGACGATCCTCGTGATCGACAAGTATATCGAGCACCTGGTGAAGCTCGCCGACCGCCACACCATCATCGAGCGCGGGCGCGTGGCGTGGCAGGGAACCTCGGCGGAGCTTGACTCCGACCGCGGGCTCTGGCATCGGTACCTCGGGATATGAAAATGCCGCGCTCGAGACGATGAACCTGCGCTGGCCCGTGTCGGTGTCCCAGGTGGAGAGCATCCAGCGCGAACGCAAGCGCGTGGCGGTCGAGCGTGCGATGCAGTCGCCGTTCCTCAAGAAGCGCATCCCCAAGGGGCCGGTCGAGGAGATCTGGCACCGCATCCCGGTCCTCACCAAGGAGGAGCTGCGCTCGATCCCGCCCGAGCACTTCCACGAAGAGTTCTGCATCCAGCCGCGCACGAAGGCGGTCGAGTACTGGCGCTCGGGCGGCGCCACCGGCCGGCCGCTCTTTTACCCGCGCTCGGCCGAGGACATGGAGCACGGCTTGCGCGCGTTCGAGCGCGCCTGGGCGCTGATCGGCGCCAACGCCGACGACTGCGCCCACATCTCCTTCCCGCTCGGCGTGCACCCGGTGGCGCACCTCTACGCGCGCGCCGCGATCAACCGCGGCATCGGCACAGTCTGGTGCGGCGCGGGTACCAATACACCGTCCGAAGTCCAGCTCGAGCTCATCGACCACCTCAAACCCACGATCTGGCTCGGGATGGCGAGCTATGGGCTGCATCTCGCGAATCTGGCGGAAGCAAAAGGTTTCGACTTGAGAAATTCCACGGTGAAGAAAATCATCGTGGCGGCCGAGCCGCTCTCCCCGGTGAAGAGACAGAAGCTCGAGCGCGCCTGGGGCGCGGAGGTGTTCGACCACTTCGGCATGACCGAGGCGGCGTTCGTCGCCGGCGAGGGCCTCGGCCACGAGGGCCTGCACATCTGGACCGACCAGTTCTATGTCGAGGTGCTGGACGAGCGGACCGGCCACCCGCTTCCGGACGGCGAGGTGGGCTCGCTGGTCGTCACGCCGCTATGGAACAACACCATGACGCCGTTCCTGCGCTGGAGCTCCGGCGACCTGGTAAGTGTCGAGAAGAACAAGTCCCGGGAGAGGCATCCCTGGTCGGTGTTCCCGCTCCTCAAGCATGCGCGCCGCACGGTCGGCTTCTTCAAGGTGCGCGGCGTCAACATCAACCACGCCGAGCTCGAGAATGCGCTCTTCCGCGACCCGGACGTGGTCGACTTCCGCGCCGAGGTGGCGAACGAAGGCGACAACGACGTCTTGAGGATCTTCGTGGAAACCCGATCGGGCGAATCGACGAGAATCGCCGGTTTTGTTCGCAAGACGTTTCACGTCACCCCGGAAGTGACGCTGCTCGCGCGCGGCACGATCGCGCGCGAGTTCGAGGCGGCGATCAAGCCGCCCCGCTTCGTCGACAAGCGCGGCTAGCGCGCTCCCGGCTCGGGCGACACTGCGATCGGATCGCTCGCCGGAAAGGTCGCCTCGAGCGCCTGGTCGAGCAGCCGATCGAGCCGGTCGTTCTCCGGGCCGGCAAGGAGGCCATAGATCTGGTGGTGGCCGAGGATCGCGGCGGCGTGCCGCGCGGTGCGGCCTTCGCGATTGCGGATCGTCGGATCGGCGCCGGCGGCGAGCAGGCGCTCGACCTCGCGCAGGTCGCCACTGGCGACTGCGGAGTGAAGCAGGGTGTTGCCGAACGGGCCTTGCGTGTTGGGATTGCCGATCGTTCTGGTCATGCGCGCGATACTCCCGTTTCAGCATGACACTTCGATGGCCGTGTCGGTTCCGCACGTATTACGATTGAAACGATGACCCCGCGCTACGGGATCTTCGACTGGATCGAAGCCTCGAGCCGCCCGCCGGCCGAGGTGTACGAGCACAAGCTCGAGCTCGCGGCGGCGGCGGAGCGCGCGGGCTTCCACGCCTTCCTCGTCGCCGAGCACCACGGCACGCCGCTCTCCATCGACGGCTCGCCGACCGCGCTCCTCTCGGCGATCTTCCAAAGAACGCGCCATCTGCGCGCGGGCGCTCTCACCTTCTGCCTGCCCTGGTATCACCCGTACCGCTTCTACAGCGAGGTGTGCATGCTCGACCACCTGTCGTACGGGCGGCTCGAGCTTGGCGTTGGCCGCGGGGTTTCTCCCATCGAATCCAGGATCTTCGGCTACAACAGCATTGAAGAATCAAGGGAGCGTTATCGCGCCACCCTCGACACCTTCTTCGCCGCGTGCGCGTCCCCGGTCATGAAAGTGAGCGGCGTCGAGGCGGAGCTCCACCTCAAGCCTTACCAGAAGCCGTACCCGCCGCTCTGGTTTCCGAGCTCGAACAAGGAGTCGATCGAGTTCACGGCGCGCCATGGGTACAACACCGCGTTCATCGGAAAGCACGCCGACTGCAAGCCGATGTTCGAGCGCTATCGCGAGCTCTGGGAGAAGCATCGCAACGACGCCGGCCGGCACAACGCGCACGTCGCGGCGCCGTTCCTCGCGCGCCCGCAGCACCTCGTCGTCGCCGAGACGGACGCCGAGGCCGAGAAGCTCGGGCTGCAGGCCTACGAGATCTGGGCCGGCCACATCCACCACCTCACGCGCAAGCTCGGCCGGCCGGACGTGCACAAGACCACGCCCCACGACGAGGACTCGGCGCAGCGCCTGATCGCCGGCTCGCCGCAAACGGCGCTGGAGAAGCTGGAGGAGATGCTGCGCCTCACCGGCGCGAACTACCTCCTGTGCATCTTCTCGTTCGGGGATATCGCCCCGGATTACGCCATCCGCTCGCTCGAGCTCTTCGCCGAGGAAGTCATGCCGAAGCTCGCGAGATCATCTCGTTGAGCGTTCCCGGGTCGACCGGCTTCGTGAGGTGCCCGTCGAAGCCGGCCTCGCGCGCGCGCTGCACGTCGCCGTCGCCTCCCCAGCCGGTGAGCGCGATGAGCCGCAGGTCGCGGCCGCGGCGCGCGCGCAGGTGCCGGGCGACATCGTAGCCGTTGCGCACCGGCATGCCGATGTCGAGCACCGCGACGTGCGGCTGGAAGGACTCGCACAGCTCGATCGCCGAGGCGCCATCGTAGGCCGCGCGCGCTTCGTAGCCGTAGAGCGCGAGGATGCGGCAGAGCGAATCGGCGGCGTCGCGGTTGTCGTCGGCGATCATCACGCGAATGCCGCGCGGCGCGACGGGCTCCGCCGCCGGCGCTCCGGGCGCCGGGGCTTCGGCCGCGGCGGCGAGCGGCAGGCGCACTTCGAAGCGGCTGCCTCTACCCGGGCCTTCGCTCGCCGCGCTGATCGTGCCGCCGTGGAGCTCCACGATTCCGCGCACGAGCGAAAGCCCGATACCCAGCCCTGCGGCCGACTGCGCGGCCGGCGCCCATTGCGCGAAGGGCTCGAACAGCTCCCGCGCCACCTCGGGCGGGAAACCCATGCCGTTGTCGAGCACCGCGATCACCGCTTCGCCTCCCACCTGGTCCGCATGCAGCTCGATCACGCCGCCCGGCGCGGTGTACTTGGCGGCGTTGTTGAGCAGGTTGGAAAGCACCTGCGCGAGGCGCGTCGGATCGGCCTCGAGCACCGCATCCGCGGCGGACATGCGGGTGACGAGGCGATGGCCGCCCGCGTCAATCGCCGGCCGGCTGGTTTCGAGCGCGGCGGCCGCCACGGCGGCGATCGTCACGCGCTCGCGGCGCAGGAGCAGCTTCCCGCGCGAGATGCGCGCCATGTCGAGCAGATCGTCGATCAGGCGCGACATATGCGCCACCTGTCGCTCGATCACGCCGCGGCTCCAGGCGCGGTCGGCCTCCGAGGCGTCTGCGCGCGCCTGGATCTCGACCGCGCTGCGGATTGGCGCGAGCGGGTTGCGCAGCTCGTGCGCCAGCGTGGCGATGAACTGGTCCTTGCGCCGGTCGGCCTCGCGCAGCGCCTGCTCCATTCCCTTGCGCTCGTGAATGTCCGTGATCACCGCCACCCAGCCGTCCCCGGCCGGAGCGAAGCGCACGCTGACCCAGCGCCGACCGATGCCGGGATAGTCCACCTCGCGCTCGTAGCTCACCTCCTCGCCTGCGAGCACGTGGTCGATGTAGGGCCTGATTCTCGCAAGCTGTTCCGCGCCCATCACGTCCTCCATGCGCCTGCCGATCACCTCCTGCGGCGTGCGGCGCAGCCACTGCGCGCCGAGCCGGTTGATCCAGAGGTAGCGCAAGTCGCGGCTGCATAGCGTGACCGCCGCCGGCAGCGCGTCGGCCACGGTCTGGAGCTTGTGCTGCGCCTCGCGCACCGCGGCATCGCTGTGCACCTGCTCGGTGACGTCGGTCGTGATCGAGCCGACGTAGCGCCGGCCACTGGCGTCGCGCAGCGGAAACTTCACGCTGCGCAGCGTGCGCATGCCGTCCGGCGCCGGGAACGCGAGGTCGTAGAGCCGCGGCTCGTCTTTCTCGAGCACCGCGCGGTCATGGTCGCGGATCTCTGCGCCGACACGCCCGCCGATCAGCTCCTCGTCGGTCTTGCCGAGCCAGCCGGTGCTCCCGGCGAGGCGCTCGCCGGCGCGGTTCATGAAGAGGTAGCGCCCCTCCTCGTCCTTGAGGAACACGCCGTTGGGCCAGTTCTGCATGAAGGCGCGGAAGCGCTGCTCGCTCTCCTCGCTGCGCCGCCGCGCCCGGTGCATCGCCCCGCCGAGGGCGGCGATGAGGAGCGACGAAATGGCGTAGCCGATGAGCTCGGCGATCTGCCGCGGACCGGGGTAGGCCAGCGCACCGCGCGGCTCGGTGAAGAGGATGTCGCTGCAGAGCCATCCCACTACGGCGGCGACGAGCGCCGGCCCCGGCCCGCCGAACCAGGCGGCCACGATGACCGCGCCGAATACGGTGATGTACGGCACGCGGTCGCCGAGCCAGGGATCGAATGCTGCTCGCAAAGCGAGCGCGGCGCCGACCGCTACGAGCGCGACGAGATAGGGTATCCAGCGCCGCAAGGCGCCTCCGTCCAGCGCCGCACGGCGCCTCCTCTTCTAGGGGGCGGCTAGATTATCATTGGCTCGAGGAGGCAGTCATGCTTCAAGAGCGCGTCCCCGACTTGACCAAGTACGTAGAGCCCGACCGGGTGCGGCGCGAGGTCTACACCGATCCGCAGATCTTCGAGCTCGAGATGCCGCGCATCCACGAGCGCGTGTGGATCTACTGCGGCCACCAGAGCCAGATCCCGAAGGCGGGCGACTACTACACGATGCAGATCGGCCGCCAGCCGATGATCATGGTGCGCGGCTCCGACGGGAAGATCAGCGTGCTCTACAACCGCTGCCCGCACCGGGGCAACATGATGTGCGGCGACCGTTACGGCAATGCGGGCGACTTCTTCCGCTGCTCGTACCACGCCTGGACGTTCCACCACGACGGGCGGCTGCGCAAGATCCCGATGCAGGAGTCGGGCTATGCCGGCACGCGCTTCGGCCCGGACAACCCCGACTGCAGCATGAAGCGCGCCGCCCGCGTCGACAGCTATCGGGGGTTCGTCTTTGCGAGCCTCGCGAAAGACGGTCCTTCATTGAAGGAATTTCTCGGCAAGGCCATCGTCGCGCTCGACGACATGTGCGATCGCGCGCCCGAGGGCGAGGTCGAGGTAGTGCCGAACTGCTTCCGCGTCATCCAGCACTCGAACTGGAAGATCTTTCTCGAGAACCAGCTCGACGCGCTGCACCCGTCGGTGACGCACCAGTCCACCGGCCGCGCTGCCCATGAGGTCGAGAAAGAGCTTGCCAAAAAGGCGAAGAGAGGCGAGGTGCCGCTCTCCTACCACATGCTCTCCGCGTTCGCGACCGTGACGATCGACAAGTGGGACGCGTTTCAGACGATCAACTACCCGCACGGCCACTGTGTCCTCACCGGCTACATGGGCCTGCGGCCGAAAGACCCCGACACCCTCGCCTATGACAAGATCATGATCAAGGCGTACGGGCAGAAACGCTTCGAGGAGATCGTCGGCGTCAACATCCACCATGTGCTGATCTACCCGGGCCTCTCCGTGCAGTCGCCGCTGCAGCAGCTGCGTGCGGTGCGCCCGCTCGGCGTGGATCGCACGCTCACCGAGATCTGGCACTTTCGTCTGAAAGGCGCGCCCGAGGCGATCTACCGCCGCTCGCTCGCCTACTACAACCTGGTGAACTCGCCCTCCACCATCGTCAACGCCGACGACCTGGAGAACTTCTGGAAATGCCACCAGGGGCTCTCGTCCGACGGCGGCGACTGGGTCACCTTCGGCCGCCACCTGGGGCGCGACATCGCGAAGGACGGCCACGTCGAGACCGCGCCGAACTGCGGCACCTCGGAAGCGCCCATGCGCAACCAGATGAAAGCCTGGGCGGAGTACATGCGTGGCTAGGGACGTCCAGCATCAAGTCGAACAGTTCCTCTACCACCAAGCCGACCTCCTGGACCGAAAGCACTGGGAGAAGTGGATCGGGCTTTTCACCGACGATGGCATCTACTGGATGCCGCCCGATCCGTCCTACACCACCTGGGACGGCACGCCGGCGATCTTCGCCGAGGACAAGAACCTGATGCGCGTGCGCATGGGCCGCGTGCTCCATCCCGACGCCTGGTCGCAGCGCCCGCTCTGGGGAACGAACCACGTCGTCTCGAATGTCATGATCGAAAAACAATCCAAGAACGGCGACGTGATCGCGCGCTCGCGCTTCCACATGATGGAGCTGCGGCGCGACGACGTGCGCCACTTCGCCGGCTCCTACATGCAT
>DATADT010000291.1:0-4351 GCA_036258355.1 Burkholderiales bacterium | reverse complement strand
CTCCGGCGCGTACCAAGCTTCCGGTCACGATCGACCAGTACATCTGCGGAAAGGAGAAGGACGCCGAGGATCTCGTGTTGAGCGAGAGGCGCGGCGTGTGGAATGCGGTGGTGTGGCTCGAGAACGCGCCGAACGGCGCCGGATGGGGAAAAGCGCCGCCCAAGGTCGAGATGGACCAGAAAGGATGCGTATTCGTGCCGCGCGTGGTCGTCGTTCCCGTCGGCGGCACGGTCGACTTCCTGAACAGCGACCGCCTGCTCCACAACCTGCACAGCAAGAGCAAGGAGAACGTGACGTTCAACCGCACCCAGCCGCATGGGCGCGTCATTCCGGTCACGTTCAACAAACCGGAAATCGTGACCATCAGCTGCGACCTGCACTCATGGATGCGCAGCTGGGTGGTGGTCGCCGAGCACCCGTTCTATGCGGTGACCGACCAAGAAGGCGCTTTCAAGATTCACAACGTGCCGCCAGGAAAATACCGTCTGCGCATGTGGCAGGAAGCGCTCGGCAGCGCCTCGCGCGAAATCGTCGTCGACGCGCAGGGCGCAACGGTCACGTTCGACGTCAAGGCACCACAGTAATCTTTTTCGAAGCCTCCCACGCTGCCGAGTGCGTCGGCTCGGCGAGAGCGCGCAGCGTGCCGCTTTCATCCAGGGCGATCGTGAACGTGACCTTCGGCGCGGAAAACACGGGGTGAAGGTAGATCCGCGCGATTTCGGCGGTGTCCTTATAAAGCGCGATGTATCGGATGTGATGCTCGGATAGCGACGGGTGCTCGCCGCCGGCGCCGACCGACACGGCGACGTCGAACCAACTCCCGCGCTTTACTGATGCCGGCGCGGTCAGGACCGGCGTGTGCTTCGCGTCGTAGGAAGTCCGCAGCTCCTTGAATTCGGGAGTGAACTGCTCTTCCTGCCCCGCCCACACCAATGGCCAGAACGCCAGCGCCGTCAGCAACGCGCTGCCCCTGCCGATCATTGCCATGTCTCGCCTCCATGTCATTCCTCGGGAACGATCTCCCGGATCTTTGCCAGCAAGTCTCTCGGGCTGTAGGGCTTGGCGAGGTACGTCGTCGCTCCCGCTGCCTTCGCCTTTTCGGCGTCACCGCTCAGCGCATAGGACGTAATGACGACGATCGGTATCGCCGCGGTCTGCGGATCCGCGCGCAGCCGGCGCGTAGCCTCGAGCCCGGACATCTTCGGCAGCTGCACATCCATGAGGATCAGGTCGGGCGCCTGCTCCTGCGCCATCCTGAGGCCCGTTTCGCCGTCGGCTGCCTCGCGCAGCCGGTACTTGGTCTGCGCAAGAAGCTGCTTGACGATCTTGCGATTGAACTCGTTGTCCTCGACGTAGAGGATGGTTTTCTGGCTCATGCGGTGGCGACAGCCTCTCTCTTGAGCGGGATCGCGAAATGAAACGTCGAACCTTCGTTCAGCCTGCTTTGCACCCAGATGCGTCCGCCGTGCATTTCGACGAACTTCTTGGTGATGCTGAGCCCAAGGCCGCTGCCGCCGAACTCCCGGGTGATCGTCGAATTGACCTGCTTGAATTCCGTGAACACGGCATCGAGCTGGTCCTCGGGAATTCCGATTCCGGTATCGGAGACACTGTAGTGTATGAAATCGCCTTCGCGCGCGGCGCGAATCGTGACGCTGCCCTGCTTGGTGAACTTCAAGGCATTGCCGGCCAGGTTCAGCAGGCACTGGGTGATGCGCTTCGCGTCGCCGTACAGGACCTCGGGCAGGCTGTCGTCCACGATGGCCCTGAAGTCGAGGCCTTTCTCCTCGGCGAGCGGGCGCAGCGACGAACGCACGGTGTGGATTACTTCGCTCGCGGAATATTCCTCCACTGCGAGCTCCATCTTCCCGGCCTCGATCTTGGACAGATCGAGCACATCGTTGATCAGGCGCAGAAGGTGCTTGCCGTTGGTCTGGATGTCGCCGAGCGGTTCCCGGAAACCCTGCGGCATCTCGCCGTAGAGCCCGTCGTTCAGCATCTCCGTGAAGCCGAGGATCGCGTTCAGCGGCGTGCGCAGCTCGTGGCTCATGTTGGCGAGAAATTCGGATTTTGCCTGGCTCGCCTGTTCCAGCCTGAGGTTGAGGGTGCCGAGCTCGTGCGCGGCGCGCCGCTGCACGGCGTCGAGGCGCGCGAGCTCCTTGCTGGTCGCAGTGAGTTGCGCCGCGAGCTCGCCGAACTCGTCGCGATTCTCGACCGTCACGCCTCCCCCAAATCTTCCGCTTGCCAGCTCGCTGAGGAAGTCGTGCGCGCGGTGGACGGGAATGATGAGCGCCCAGGAGATGATGAAGCCGCCCGCGAGGGCGAGCATCACCGAGACCGCTGCGAAGCTCCCCAGGACGACGAGCGAGCGCTGGTTGGCCGCCTGGATGCTGCTGCGCAGCGCCACCATGCGCGCGTTCTCTCTCTCGACGAGCTCGTAGGCGAGCGCGTCGATTGAGCGGTACAGGGGATCCTCGCGGCCGCTGTGCAGCGTTCGCGCCGCGTCGAACTTGCCGTCGCGCACCAGGTTCGCGATGTCGGCGACGGTGGTCATCGCTTCTTCCTGCCCGCTGCGGATCTTCTGGATCACCGCCCGCTCCGGCGCTTCCACTGCCTGCTCCAGGCGCGCCAGCGCCTCGCTGAACCGGTTGTTCTCGCGCAGGATGGGGCCGAGCGCCGCTTCCTCGCGCACCAGAAGCGCCATGGCGGTGAGGTGCATCTGCATCGCCAGCGAGTGGTGGATTTGCTGCGCCCATTCGACGCGCTGATGCGCCTTGTCGAGCAGCTCGCTTTGGCGCGACATGCTGCGCACGGTGTACACGCTGAACGCGCCCATGGCAAGGAACAGCAGCGTGATGAGCAGGAAGGCGGCGAGCAGCTTGCGTTGAACCGAGGCGCGGGCGCTCGCCACCCAGCGAACCAGCGTTCCCATGGGACTGCGCAGAAGCAGCCTTGCGAGCGGATCCGGTCGATCGAACCGCATTGGGGCGTCGCGAGTATACTCCGGCAGCTTGAGGACGCCCCCGCGCATCATGGTGGTGGACGATACGCCTGCGAATGTGCGCATGCTCAAGGCGCGGCTGGCGCGGGAGGGCTACGAGGTCATAGCCGCGCACGACGGCGAGCAGGCGCTCGCTGTGGCGCGCAAGGAGCGGCCGGACCTCATCCTGCTCGATATCATGATGCCGAAGTTCGACGGCATCGAGGTATGCCGCAGGCTCAAGGGCGATCCCTCCTTCCCGTTCACCCCCATCATCATGATCACCGCCTTGTCCGACTCGAAGGACGTGGTGGCCGGACTGGAAGCGGGGGGTGACGACTACCTTGCGAAGCCGGTGGATCAGCAGGCCCTTTCTGCGCGCGTCAAATCCATGCTGCGCATAAAGTCGCTCCACGACACCGTGCAGGAGCAGGCGCAGCGCCTGAAAGCGCAGTCGGCCGAGCTCGAGCGCTGGAACGCGACGCTCGAGCAACGGGTCAAGCAGCAGCTCGCCGAGCTCGAGAGAATCAGCCGGCTCAAGCGCTTCTTTTCTCCTCAGCTTGCCGAGGTCATCGTCCAGGGCGGCGCCGACGATCCACTGCAGTCGCATCGGCGGGAAGTCACGGTCGTATTTGTCGACTTGCGCGGCTTCACCGCGTTCGCCGAGGTCGCAGAGCCCGAAGAGGTCATGAGCGTGCTGCGGGAATACCATGCGCGCATGGGCGAGCTAGTCCTGGCGCACGAAGGCACTCTGGAGCGCTTTACCGGCGACGGGATGATGATTTTTTTCAATGATCCGATGCAGGTTCCCAACCCGGCCGAACGCGCGCTGCGAATGACGGTGAAAATGCGGAATCGCGCCGAGGAGCTCGCCGCACGCTGGCGCCAGCGGGGCTACGAGCTGCATGTGGGCATCGGCATCGCGCAAGGTTATGCCACGATCGGCGCCATCGGCTTCGAGGGGCGCCTGGACTACGGCGCGATAGGTACGGTGACGAATCTCGCGGCGAGGCTGTGCGGGGAGGCGCAGGGGGGCCAAATCCTGATCAGCCAGCGCGTCCATGCGGCGGTTTCCGAGCTCGCCGATACCGAGCCGCTCGGCGAGCTGAACCTCAAGGGCTTCCTTCGCCCCATGGGGGTGTTCAGGGTTTCGGGGCTGAAGCCGACCGCCAGCGCGTAGCGCCCTTGAGGGAGTGAATTTCTCACCTTAGCGTGCAGCAGGCCGTTACAGACCCCAGCTCTATCGAAGTTCCACACTCCTCCTCAGGGAATTTGCACGGGAGGCGGCCATGTCGGACATACTCTTCACGCTCGGAGCGATGATGTCGGCGGCGATGTTCAGCTATGGCGCCTATCTAGTAATTCGTTACG
>DATADT010000290.1:0-2265 GCA_036258355.1 Burkholderiales bacterium | reverse complement strand
GCTCGACGGCAAGTACTTTCTAGCGTGCGACGAGTCCGGCGCGCCGGTGAGGCCCGAGCGGCATACCTCCAAGCCGAAGCAGGTCGAGGTGCTGCTGCACCGCTACCCCGATGGCCGCTTCATGAGCTTCTTCGGCGACCTCCATCCTTCCTATTTCGGCAACGTGGTAAAGGCCATGGGCAGCGCGAAGCAAGGCTTCCCCGTCGTCAGCAAAGTGCTTTCACAGTTAGAGCCGTCATCTTCCCTGGACGACCCATCGTTCCTCGCAAGACTGAACCGCGATTTGCGCGCGGTGGTGCACGAAGTGCGCCGCCTCACGCCGACGATCATCGAGGTGGTGCTGCGCGCTCCGGTGGCGGCGCGGCGCTTCGAGCCGGGCCAGTTCTACCGCATGCAGAACTTCGAGACCCTGGCGCTGCGCGTGCCAGGCACCACGCTCGCCATGGAGGGCCTGGCGCTCACCGGCGCCTGGGTGGATCGTGACAAGGGTCTGATCTCGGTGATCGCGCTCGAGATGGGTGGCTCGGCCGACCTGCTCGCGTACCTGCGTCCGGGCGAGCCAGTGATCCTCATGGGACCGACCGGGACGCCGACCGAGATCCCCCACGGCCAGAACGTAGTGCTCGCCGGCGGCGGGCTGGGCAATGCGGTCCTCTTCTCCATCGGCCGGGCGTTGCGTGCCGCCGGCTCCCGGGTCGTGTACTTCGCCGGCTACCGGCGCGCCGCCGACCGCTACCGCGTTGACGACATCGAAGCGGCTTCGGACGTGGTCGTCTGGTGCTGCGACGAACCGCTTGGCTTCACTGCCCGCAGGCCCCAGGACCGGGCGTTCGTCGGCAACATCGTGCAAGCGATGCACGCTTATGCGTCGGGTCGGCTCGGCAAGCAGGAGATCCCCTTCTCGAGCACGGATCGGATCATCGCCATCGGCTCCGACCAGATGATGGCCGCGGTGGCGCGAGCACGCCACGAAGTACTTTCTGGTTACTTGAAGAAGAGCCATGTGGCCATTGGGTCCATCAACAGCCCGATGCAATGCATGATGAAAGAGATCTGCGCGCAGTGCCTGCAGCCGCACGTCGACCCGGCAACCGGCAAGACGACCTACGTCTTCTCCTGCTTCAACCAGGACCAGCCCCTCGACCAGGTGGACTTCGCCGCCCTCGGCCAGCGCCTGGCGCAGAACGGCGTACAGGAGAAGCTCACCGCTCTCTGGATCGACCGCTGCCTGAAGCTCCTTCCCCCGCCCGCCGAGCGCAAGGCCGCCTAGCTCGAGGCAAGACGCTTCGCTTGTTTCGCTAGCTTGTCCGGCAAGCTTGACGCGTCATCGCGTCAGGCGTATAAGAATTATATAAGTCTTATATATGCAAAAGACCAAGGTCCGCACCTTTTCGGCTACGCCCCGTGACCTCGCGATGCTCGAAGCGGTGGCGCGCTATCACGGCCTCAACAAGAGCGCGACGATCGCGAGCCTGGTGCGCAGGGAGTTCTGGCGCATTTTTCCCGGCGGAACGGACAAGATCCGGCCCGACCGGGGAGCTAAAGTTGAAGGTGAAGCATGATTATCAAGGCATTGATCGGATGGGCTTTAGCAGCGTTCGCAACGTGTGCATTTGCGCAAGGCGCGATCAAGGTGGGCGAGCTGAACAGTTACAAGGTGTTCCCCGCCTTCCTGGAGCCCTACAAGAAGGGCATGGAGCTCGCGCTCGAGGAGATCAACCGCTCGGGCGGCGTGGCGGGACGAAAGCTCGAGCTCGTCACCCGCGATGACGGCGGCACCCCTGGCGACGCGGTGCGCGTGGCCGAGGAGCTGATCGCGCGCGAGCGCGTGAATGTCCTGATGGGCACATTTGCCTCGAACGTCGGCCTCGCGGTCGCCAACCTGGCGAACCAGCGCAAGATCCTCTTTGTCGCCTCGGAGCCGCTCACCGACAAGATCGTTTGGGAGAACGGCAACCGCTATACCTGGCGTCTGCGGCCATCGACCTACATGCAGACAGCGATGCTGGTGCCGGAGGCGGCGAAGCTCGCGAAGCAGCGCTGGGCGATCGTCTACCCGAACTACGAGTACGGCCAGTCGGCGACCGCGTCGTTCAAGAAGCTGCTCTCGCAGGCGCAGCCGGGGGTGCAGTTCGTCGCCGAGCAGGCGCCCGCCCTGGGCAAGATCGAGGCCGGCGCCGTGGTGCAGGCGCTTGCCGAGGCGAACCCCGACGCGATCTTCAGCTCGCTGTTCGCCGCCGACCTGCAGAAGTTCGTGCGCGAAGG
>DATADT010000289.1:0-9273 GCA_036258355.1 Burkholderiales bacterium | reverse complement strand
CCAGCCCCAGCTCGCCGTCATCGGCCGGCGGCGCGAGCAGCACGCCACCGTCCAGCGGATCGACGTCAAGCAGCAGTTCGACCGCGGGTAGCGGCTCCGGCACCCCGGGCGCAACGGACGATCCGTCGAAAGAGAAGAAGCAGTAAGTCGCTGTTCCACGACAGGGCCGCGCTTGCCTTGCGGGTAGCGCGGCCTTTTGTTTCCCTCAAACGATCTCTGCGCTCTTGCGCAGGTCCGCGATCATCGAGGACTCGAGCATGTGGGCGTGTGCGCGCCGCGGGTCCCTGGCGATCGCCACCAGCTCTTCCATGCGACTCTCGTGCACCTGCGGGTCGCGCTCCTCGAGCAGCCGCTTGTTGCGGATCGACATCGCCTGCACCTGCTCGATGGTAGTCGCGCGGCGCTGGCGCACGTAGAGGTCGAGCAGCTGCTCGTCGGCCTCGCCGTGCCACACCTTCGCCAGCTTCTCGGCGAGGTTGATCGCGTCGTGGATGCCGCTGTTCAGGCCGAAGCCGCCGAGCGGGTTGTTGAGGTGCGCCGCGTCCCCGGCGAGCAGCACGCGGCCGTGGCGCCATTCGTTCGCGACGCGCTGGTGCACGCGGTAGATACTCTGGTAGCGGATCTCGTAATCCCCGTCGTTCGGCAGGAAGCCCTGCATCCTCGTCTGCACGCTGCGCGGATCCAGCAGCGCATCGTCCGGCAGCCCGGGATCGCACGGGAAGGCGAGTCGCCACAGTCCCGGCGGGCCGGCGTCGGGCATCTTGAATACCGCCGCCCACTCCACCGGGTCGGCGACGTAAGCGTTCATCGTGAAGCCGTGCTGCGCAAGGTCGTAGGGCGTGCTGACGACGAGGAACTGCTCGGGCCAGGTGAAACCCTCGAACTCGACCGGCAGGAGCTTGCGGATCGTGCTGCGGCCGCCGTCCGCGCCGATCAGCCACGAGGCTTCGAGCTTGCCGGGGATTCCTTCTGACTCGAACTTCACCAGAACCGAGCGCCCCTTCTGCTCGAAGCCGGTGATGCGGTGGCCGAAGTGCACCTCCGCGTTCGGCTCCTTGCGCAGGATTTCGAGCTGGATCGGCGTCAGGCGGTACTGCTCGAGGTGCAGGCGATACGGGTAGGGCGTCTCGTCGGCGAGCAGGCCGAGATCGAACTCCGCGACGAGGCCGCCGCGGCGGCTGCGGATCTGCCAGCGCCGCACTTGCAGCCCGTGCTCGTGCATGCGCGCGGTGATGCCGTACGGCGCCATCATTTCCTGCGTCGGTGGGTGGAAGGTGCCGGCGCGCAGGTCGTGCGTCAAGCTTGGCTCGGCCTCGCACACCACTACCTGCACGCCGCTCCGCGCGAGCGCGAGCGCGCACATCAGCCCCGTGGGACCGGCGCCCGCGATCACCACGGGAAGCTTCTCCGACATCGCTACAATTCTAGTGACTCCTCATGAGAATCTGCGTGGCCGGATGAGAATCTGCGTGTTCGGCACCGGCGCTGTCGGCGGCCACATCGCGGCCAAGCTCGCCGCTGCTGGTCACGACGTGTCGGTGGTCGCGCGCGGCGCGCATCTCGAAGCGATGCGTGACAAGGGGATAACGCTCATTCACGGCGCCGACACCATCCACGGCAAGGTGCGCACCTCCGATCCGGGATTGCAGGATCTTGTGTTCGTCACCCTGAAGGCCAACGCGCTCGGCGCATTCGCCGCTGCCGCCGCGGGCCTCGTCGGGAGCGACACCCGCGTTGTGTTCGCGCAGAACGGCATCCCGTGGTGGTACGGCATCGGCCTGTCAAAGGACCGGCCCGCTCCGCCCGATCTTTCGCGCCTTGATCCGCAAGGAAAGCTGAACGCTATTCTGAAAACCAGCCAGATCATCGGTTGCGTGGTGTACTCGGCGAACGAAGTGCGCGAACCCGGCGTGATTGTCAACAACGTTCCCGGCAACAACATGCTGGTGGTCGGTCGGGCGGACGATTCCGATTCTTCGAAAATCAAAGAGCTCAGAAGGCTCTTGACCGAGGCGGATCTGTACTCTCCGGAGACTTCGGACATCCGCGCCTCCGTCTGGGCCAAGCTCGTGCAGAACCTGAGTACCGCGGCGCTGTGCACGCTGCTTGGCGCAACGGTGAAGGAAGTGCGTAGCGACTCCGCGCTTGCCGAGCTTTCCAGGAGGCTCGCGGCCGAGGCGCGGGCGGTCGCAGCCGCGCACGGCGTCGATCCGGAGCGCGCGCCGACGCGTCCGGGCGGCGGCCAGTCCTCGGGCGCGATCAGCCACAAGCCCTCGATGCTGCAGGACTACGAGCGCGGCCGGCCGATGGAGATCGAGGCGCTGCTCGTCGCGCCGCTCGCGTTCGCGCGCACGGCCGGCGTCGCCGCGCCGACGCTCGAGGCGGTGGTGCCGCTCGTCGTCTTCAAGGCCGCGGCGAAAGGCCTCTACAACTAGGATTAGAATCCCGGAAGGGATGGCAAAGCCGCGACAGGTAAAAACTACAAGGCGGGCCGAGGAAGCGGAGGCGGAGGTCGGGACGGGGGCGCTGCAAGCCGCGTTCGGGCTGCTGGAACAGCTGCCCGTGCCGATGTTCCTGAAGTCGCGCGACGGCCGCTACCTCGGGATGAACCGGGCGTGGGAGGAGTTCTTTGGCCTCGATCGTTCGAGCTTCCTCGGCAAAGAGGTGCGCGACCTCTATCCGCAGCATCCCGAGATCGCCGAGAAGCATGCTCTCAAGGACCGCGAGCTGTACGAGCGCCCGGGCGAGCAGAGCTACGAGATCCCGATCGTCACCCCGGACGGACGCTGGCGCGACGCCATCTACTGCAAGGCCACGTTTCCACCCGGAGAGCGGCCGCAGGGGCTGGTAGGCGCGATCTTCGACGTCACGGCGCGCAAGGCCGCCGAGGCCGCGGTGCGCGACAGCGAGGAGCGCTGGCGCGCGACGATCGACTCGGCGGCCGAAGGCATGCTGATCTACGACCGCGCGCTCAACATCGTCAAGGTGAACCGCGCCGCCGAGCGCATCCTGCGGCTGCGCGCCGCCGAGCTGATCGGCAAGCCGGGGTTTACGTCGCTCTTGACGGTGATCGGCGAGGACGGCAGGCCCCTCGGGCAGGATGACCGGCCGACGCGAATCACGGTGCGCACCGGCAATACGCAGACCGGACGCGTGGTCGGCATCCGGCGTGCCGACGGCTCGGTCACTTGGCTCTCCGTGAACACCGCGTTCCTGCGCCGCATGGACGGGACCGACTACTACGGCCTGGTCTCCACCGTGACCGACATCACCACGCAGCACGACGCGGAGGCAAGGCTGAAAGAGAGCGAGGCGCGGTTCCGCCGCACCTTCGAGCTCGCGGGGTCGGGCATGGCGCACATCGGCATGGACCGGCGCTTCATCCGCGTGAACCGCCGCCTGTGCGAGATCCTCGGCTACTCCGAGCAGGAGCTTCTCGGGCTCACCGGCCGGCAGATTTCGCATCCCGACGACCTCGACGTCATCAACGAGCAGCGCCCGCGTCTGTACGCGGGCGAGATCGACGCGGTGCGCGTCGAGAAGCGCTACCTGCGCAAGGACGGCTCGGTGGTGTGGGTGCACTTCAGCATGACGGTGGAGCGCGACGCCGCCGGCAAGCCGCTCTACGAGATCGCGGTGTTCGAGGACATCACTGCGCAGCTCGACACGCAGCTCAGGCTGCGCGAGAGCGAGGCGCGCTACCGCCAGACCTTCGAGCTCGCGGCCTCCGGCATCTGCCACGTCAAGGACGGCCGCTTCGTGCGCGTCAACAAGCGGCTGTGCGAAATCCTCGGCTACCCGGAGCGGGAGCTCCTCGGCCAGCACGTCAAGGACATCTCGCATCCCGACGACCGCGACGTCACCGATGCCGATCGCGCGCGCATCCGCAAGGGTGAGATCGACTCTGCGCGCTTCGAGAAGCGCTACCTCCGCGCCGACGGCACGGTGGTCTGGTGCCGGATCGCGATCGCGCTCGTGCGCGACGTGTTCGGCATGCCGCAGCACGAGGTGGCGGTGTTCGACGACATCACCGACCGCAAGAAGGCCGACGCGGCGCTGAGCGAGGCGCACGAGGAGCTCAAGCGCTCGAACGCCGAGCTCGAGCAGTTCGCCTACGTCGCCTCGCACGACCTGCAGGAGCCGCTGCGCATGGTGGCGAGCTACACCCAGCTCCTTGCGCGGCGCTACGACGACCGGCTCGACGAGGACGCGCGCGAGTTCATGGCGTACATCGTCGATGGCGCCTCGCGCATGAAGCAGCTGATCGAGGACCTGCTCGCCTACTCGCGCCTCGGCACCAAAGGCGTCGATTTCAAGCGGGTGTCGGCCGACGCGGCGCTGCGCCGCGCGCTCTTCAGTTTGCGCACTGCCATCGAGGAGACGGGCGCTATGGTGACCCGCGACCCGATGCCGACGCTGGCCGCGGACGAGATACAGCTCGGGCAGCTCTTCCAGAACCTGATCGGCAACGCACTCAAGTTCCGGTCGGCTTCGGTTCCGAGAATAAATATCGCCGTTAAGGAATCCACTGAGGAGTACAGCTTTGAGGTCCGGGATAACGGCATAGGTATAGAGCCGCAGTACTATGAGCGCATCTTCATGGTGTTCCAGCGCCTGCACAACAAGGGCGAGTACCCCGGCACGGGCATCGGGCTCGCCATCTGCAAGAAGGTCGTCGAGCGCCACGGCGGCCGCATCTGGGTCGAGTCCCGCCCCGGCGAGGGCTCGAGCTTCTTTTTCACCCTGCCCAAGGAGCAGAGGAGCGGCTGATGGTCGAGAGAAACGGACCGATCGAGATCCTGCTGGTCGAGGACAACCCCGGCGACGTGCGCCTCACCCGCGAGGCGCTAAAGGAGGGCAAGGTGTACAGCAACCTCCACGCGGTCAAGGACGGAGTCGAAGCAATGGAGTTCCTGCGACACCAGGGCAGGTTCCGCGACGTGCCGCGGCCCGACATCATCCTGCTCGACCTCAACCTGCCGAAGAAGGACGGACGCGAGGTGCTGCACGAGATCAAGACCGACGACTCGCTCAAGCGCATCCCGGTCGTGGTGCTCACGACGTCCAAGGCCGAGGAGGACGTGCTGCGCACCTATGACCTGCATGCTAACTGCTACGTCACGAAGCCGGTGGATCTCGAGAAATTCATGGTGGTCGTGAAGAGCATCGATGTGTTTTGGTTGACGGTTGTTACCCTTCCGCCGAACGGTCATAAGAGCGTAGATGCATAGCGTCCTCCTGATCGAGGACAATCCGGGCGACGCCCGGCTGATCGAGGAGATGATCCGGGAGGATCCGGCGGCGCCATTCAGATTGGTGAAGGTCGATCGCCTGTCGCAGGCGCTGGAGCACCTCTCCAATGTCGAGACCGCGCTGGTCCTTCTTGATTTGTCCCTACCGGATTCGATCGGGCTGGAGACCTTCTCGCGGGTGTACGCGCACTCGCCGGCGGTGCCGATCATCGTGCTCTCGGGGAACGACGACCAGAAGGTCGCGCTTTCGGCGGTGAAAGGCGGTGCGCAGGACTACCTCATCAAGAGCCGCCTCGATCGCGAGCTGCTCCTGCGCTCGATGCATTATCGATGGAGCGCAAGCGCTACCAGGTGGAGCTCGAGCACCAGGCAAATTACGACGCGCTCACCGGGCTGCCAAACCGCAACCTGCTGCACGACCGGCTGCATCAGGCGGTGTACGCGCAGCGTCAGGCGCGCGCCATCGCAGTGGTATTCATGGACCTCGACCATTTCAAGTTCGTTAACGACTCGCTCGGTCATTCCACGGGCGATCTGCTCCTCAAGGCGATGGGCGAGCGGCTACGCAGCGCGCTGCGCGAGGCCGATACCGTCGGGCGCGTGGGCGGCGACGAGTTCGTGCTGATCCTGAACGACCAGGCGAACGAGGAGATCATCTACCGCGGGGTGCAGCGCATCTGCGCCAAAGTGAGCGAGCCCATCACCATCGACGGCAAGGAGCTCTACGTGACCTGCAGCGCGGGCATCAGCCTGTACCCGCAGGACGGGCGCGACGTCGACACGCTGCTCAAGAACGCCGACGCCGCGATGTACCGCGCCAAGGAGCACGGGCGCTCGAACTTCCAGTTCTTCACTTCCGAGATGAACGAGCGTGTGAGCGAGCGCCTCGCGCTCGAGAACGCGCTGCGCCGCGCGGTCGAGCGGAACGAGCTTGCGCTGCACTACCAGCAGAAGGTGAGCCTGACGACCGGGCGCATCGTCGGCGCCGAAGCGCTGGTGCGCTGGGTACACCCCGAGTGGGGGCTGGTGCGTCCGGCGCGCTTCATCCCGCTCGCCGAGGAGAGCGGGCTCATCGTCTCGATCGGCGAGTGGGTGCTGCGCGAGGCCTGCCGCCAGACGCGCGCCTGGCTCGACGCGGGACTGGAGCCCGGCGCGGTCTCGGTGAACCTCTCGGTGCGCCAGTTCAGGCAGGAAGGCCTCGTGCGCACCGTGTCGCGGTTGCTCGCCGAGACCGGCCTCGATCCGTCCCAGCTCGAGATGGAGCTGACCGAGAGCATGGTCATGCACAACGTCGATGCCGCGATCGCCGTACTGCAGGGCCTGAAGCAGCTCGGCGTGGCACTCTCGCTGGACGACTTCGGCGCCGGCTACTCGAGCCTCACGTACCTCAAGAGCCTGCCGATCGACACGCTCAAGATCGACCGCTCCTTCGTGCGCGACATCGGTGCCGGCGCCGAGGCCGACGACGGCGTCATCGCGCAGGCGATCATCTCCCTCGGCCACGCGCTGCACCTCAAGGTGATCGCCGAGGGCGTGGAGACGGACGCGCAGATGCGCTTCCTGCGGCGCCACGGCTGCGACGAGGTGCAGGGGTTCTTCTACGGCGAGGCGGTGCCGCCCGAGGCGCACGCGCGGTTGCTGCTCAAAGCCAAGCGCAAGGCGAGCGGGTGATCCGGGTCCTGTCCGGCGGCGCGGTGCAGACCTTCGTGCGCCCGCTCGCGGTGAGCTTCGCCGACGACAAGGTCGAAGTCGAGTTTCAGCCGATGGGCAAGCTCGTGAAGACTCTTGCCGAGGGTTACCCTGCTGACGTCGTCGTCGTTACGGAAGAAGTTCTTGCCAGACTGAACCTTCAGGGAACCCCCATCGCGCGCGTGGGGGTGGGCGTTGGAGTCCACGCAAGTGCGCCGCTGCCCGACCTCTCCACCGCCGAGGCATTCAAGAAAACGCTGCTCGCGGCGAAGTCGCTCATCTACATGGACCCGCAGATCGGCACCAGCGGGAAGCATGTAGCAGAAGTGCTTTCCAGACTAAAAATACTTGATCAAGTGCTTGCCAAAGCGAAATTGGGCACGGGCGGGCAGGTGGCCAGCGCTGTCGCCCGTGGCGAAGTCGAGCTCGCCATCCATCAGATCAGCGAAATACTTCCGGTGAAGGGCGTGCGCTTTGCCGGGCCGCTGCCGGCGGAGCTGCAAAAATTCACGGTTTACGTCGCTGCGCAACTGCCCTCATCGAAGGCGGCCGGGATGGCGGCGCGGTTCATCGCGCATCTTTCCAGCGCGCAGGCCCGCGGAAGCCTGGCGCAGGCGGGATACACTTCCCCTCAGTGAGCGTTCGGTGAGCGACAAGGCCCAGCCCGTCATCCTCGCGGTCGACGACTCGACCGACATGCTCGCGCTCGTCGAGAAGGCGCTCAGCGACGAGTACCAGGTGATCACCGCCTCCGACCCGGGCAGCGCGATCGAGAAGGCGTTCGGCGACCCGCGCCCGGACCTCATCCTGCTTGACGTGGAGATGCCGGAGATCGACGGCTTCGAGGTGTGCCGCGCGCTCAAGGACGAGCCCACGACGAGCGGAATCCCGATCGTGTTCCTCACGGGCAAGAGCGAGGCGCAGGCGCAAATCGAGGGCCTGCAGCTCGGCGCTGCCGACTACATCAGCAAGGCCGGCACCAACGCCGCGGTGCTCAAAACGCGCGTCGCGCTGCATCTCGCGCTCGCCGGCCGGCGCGCCGAGCTCGAGCGCCTGGTGCAGGAGCGAACCGAGCAGCTCGAGCGCACACGCACCGAGCTCATCAAGCGCCTCGCCCGCGTGCTCGAGGTGCACGAGAGCCAGGCGGTCGGCAACCGCGTGATGCGGCTGGGCTATTACGCGAAGCTGATCGCGCAGGCCTCGGGCGCGAAGCCCGAGGTCGCGGAGATGATGCAGAAAGCGGCGCCGCTGCACGACATCGGCAAGCTCGGCGTGCCGTCGGAAATCCTGCGCAAGCGCGAGAAGCTCTCGGTGCCGGACTGGGAGCGGGTCAAGCGCCACCCGCAGCTCGGCGCCGACATCATCGGCGAGTACGACGACCCGCTGCTCAAGCTCGCGCGCCAGCTCGCGCTCACGCACCATGAGAACTACGACGGCACGGGCTACCCGCAGGGGCTGAAAGGCGACGCGATCCCGTGGGGCGGCCGCGTGATGGCGATCGTGGACAGCTTCGAGGCCATGACGAGCACCCAGTTCTACCGCGACCCGCTGCCGGTGGACCGCGCCGCCGCCGAGATCGAGCGCGGCTCGGGCACCCGCTACGACCCGAAGCTGGTCGAGGCGTTCAAGAAGGCGCTGCCGGTGATGCAGAAGGTGCGCGAGACCTATGCCGACCAGCTCGGCGACCTGATCAACCTCGACTTCGCGCCCAAGGCGCCGGCCAAGCCCGCGGCTGCGCCGCCGCCCGCTGCGGCGCGGCCCAAGGTAAACCCCGCGGACATCGCGAAAGCCGCGGCGGCTGCCGCGGCCGCGAAGAAGAAGTGATCGAATTTTGCCCTCCCGCGGGGCGCAGGTAGCTTGCGCCCCTCTTTAAGCGGCAACTAGCGTACTTTTTGGAGAGAGATCCACACGGCAGGTCGTCCCGGGCTGCGCTGACCGTTGCCGCGCTGGGCGTCGTCTACGGCGACATCGGGACGAGCCCGCTGTACGCGGTGAAGGAGACCTTCGCCCCCGGCCACGGCATCCCGCTCAACGTCGACAACGTGCTCGGCGGGCTGTCGGCGATTCTCTGGGTGCTGATGATCGTGGTCTCGCTCAAGTACGTGGTGCTCGTCATGCGCGCCGACAACCGCGGCGAGGGCGGCACCATGGCGCTGATCGCGCTCGCGAGCGCTGCGGTGCGCAAGCATCCGGAATGGCGCTTCTTCATCCTGACGGTGGGGCTCTTCGGCGCATCGCTTTTCTTCGGCGAGGCGGTGCTCACGCCCGCGATCTCGGTTGTGTCGGCGGTCGAAGGCCTGGAGGTCGGCACGAGCGCCTTCAAGCCCTGGGT
>DATADT010000288.1:0-1686 GCA_036258355.1 Burkholderiales bacterium | reverse complement strand
ATCTGCATCGCCACGCGCGACGGATTCGTCTACGAGGTGGGAGACTCGCGCCAGCCCTTCACCATCCAGTCGGTCTCCAAGCCGTTCACCTACGGGCTTGTGCTGCAGGAGCACGGCGAGGACAAGGTGCTTGCGAAGATCGGCGTCGAGCCCTCGGGAGACGCGTTTAACGCGATCAGCCTGCGGCCCCAAACTGGTGCGCCGCTGAATCCGCTGATCAACGCTGGTGCAATCGCCGCGTGCGGGCTGGTGCCGGGGGACACGGTTGAGGACAAGGCTGCCCGCGTGCTGGAGGCGTTTTCCCGCTTTTCGGCCCGCGCGCTCGACGTCGACGAGCGCGTGTACCACTCCGAGAGCGCGACCGGTCATCGCAACCGGGCGATCGGCTGGATGCTGCGCAATTTCGAGATTCTCGCCGATGAGCCGTCGCCGACGCTGGAGACCTACTTCCGGCAATGCTCAATTCGGGTGACCTGCCGCGACCTCGCGATCATGGGTGCGACGCTGGCCAACGGCGGCGTGAATCCCGTGTCCGGCGTCCGGGCGCTCGCGGGGGAGTACGTGGACAACGTGCTTTCGGTGATGGCGACTTGCGGCATGTACGACTTCTCCGGCGAATGGCTGTACCGGACTGGCCTGCCGGCCAAAAGCGGGGTCGGCGGCGGGATTCTCGCCGTCCAGCCAGGACGCCTCGGCATCGGCGTGTTTTCGCCGCGCCTCGACGCACAGGGCAACAGCGTTCGCGGCATCGCTGTGTGCCGCGCGCTCGCAGCGGATCTCGGCCTGCATCTCTTCGACGCGGCGCAACCGACAGCGCCGGCAGTGCGGCTTGCGACGACGCGCCGCAAGGTGGCGTCCAACCAGCGCCGTCCCCCGGTCGCTACGGAGCATTTGCGCAATGCCGGGCGGCGGCTTCGCCTTTACCACCTGCAGGGCCCGCTTGCCTTCGCGGCGGTGGAGCCGGTGGTCCGCGAGTTGATGGCTCGCGCGGGCGAGGCGGATTGCCTCATCCTCAATCTCAGGATGGTGCAGGCGCTCGATCGGGCGGCGACGCGGCTCCTTGCACGCACGCGCGAGGAACTGGTCAAACTGGGCAAGCTGCTCATCTTTTCGGAGGCGAGTACGTGGTGGAAGGCCCTGACCGATGCCGGCATCGATCGCGAAGCCATCTTCACCGATGACGACTTCGCGCTCGAATACGGGGAGAACCTGCTGCTTGCCGAGCGCTTCGAGGACCTCGCGTGGGAGGCAGAGACCCCACTCGAAAAATGCGCGCTGTTCACCGGCTTTGGAGCCGAGGAGCTGGGGCGGCTCGAGCCATTGCTCGCGACCCGGCGCTATCAGCGCGGGCAGACCATCGTGGCGGCCGGCCAAAGCGCGGATGAGCTCTTCGTCATCACCCGCGGCTCGGCAATGGTCAGCATCCCGACCCAGAACGGCGTGACCCGGCTCGATTCCTTCACTTCCGGCATGACCTTCGGGGACGTCGCCTTCATCGATCGCTCGCCGCGCTCAGCCAACGTGACGGCGCTCGGTCGGGTGGAGTGCCGCGTCCTCACACGCGAGGCCTTTATCCGCTTGGATGTCCTGGCCCCGGCGATCAAGATCCGGCTGCTGCAGAATCTCGCGCACGGCATGACGTCCATGGTGCGGCACCTCAGCCGCGAGCTTGCCGCCCTGAAATGA
>DATADT010000287.1:0-9269 GCA_036258355.1 Burkholderiales bacterium | reverse complement strand
CCGACCAGCGCCGCGGCGAGCGCCGAAGGGGTATCGGCCGAGTAGAGGAGTCGCGGCTCGAGCGGTTCGAGGGTGGGGCGCTGGCGCATTATCGTTTGATGTCGCCTTGGATTTGCGAGGCGGAAAAGCTCCGCTCAAGTTTGAGCTGGCGCGGGCCCTGCGAGGCGGGAACAGCGCGCTCCATGGCCGGGAGCTTGACGTCGAGGCCGAGGTCGACCTTGCAGCGCAGGCCGGCCGGCAGCTCGTAGTTAGGATTCGGCAGCTCAAGCCGCACGCGGAAGGTGTTGCTCGGGCCGTCGATGACCGAGTCGACCAGGGTGACTTTCGCCTTCGTGGGGGTGGCGGTCGGCAGCTCGGGCGTTACGGTGAGCATGGCGCCGGTCGCGATGGTGCCGTAGAGCGCCGCGGGAACGACGACCTCCACCCGCAGCGGGTCGACGGTCGCGACGCGCACGATAGGCTTTTCCTCAATCCGCTCGCCCCCGGACATGTAACGATCAACAACGACGCCGGTGACCGGGCTGCGGATGGTGCGCATCCCGAGCTGCGCTTCCGCGAGCTCGAGCTCGCGCGCCGAAATGCGCCGCTGGTCTTTTGCCTGCGCCAGGCGCTGCTCGGCCACGTCGGCTTCGGCGCGGGCCTGATCCAGCGCCTGCTCGGAAATGAAGTTCTGGCGCCTGAGTTCCACCGCCCGGGCGTACTTCTGCCGGGCGAGCTCGTAGTTCGCCTGCGCGGCCTGGACCTCGGCCGCGACCTTTGCGCGGGTGGCCGCGACGTTGACCGCGGCACGCTCGACGTCGGCGCGCAGTACGGCAATGACGTCGCCTTTGGCGACGCGGTCGCCGCGCTCGACTTTGACCGACTCAACCACGCCGATGACGGGGCTGCCGACGTCGATCACTCGATGCGGCTCGATCAGGCAGCCGAGCGGCTGCGCTGCCATGGCCCACGTGCTCGCTGTGCTCGCGAGCGCAATCAGGACGGCCTTCGCTGTCTTGTAGTTGTTCATTCGGTAGTGTGCTCCTGCATTTGCAGCTGCCGGCGAAGCCGGTAGCGTCTGCGTCCCTCGAGCCACAGTGGTAGGCGCGCGAGCGCGATTCCCAGCCAGCGCGGCCGGACTTCGACGGCGCACCTTGTCCGGCGGGTGATCCATGCCGGGAGGAAGGTGAGCATCGGCGGCGACTCGAGCGACAGCAAGGCTTCGCAGCTTCCCGGCTCGCCGCGTCGGGCGGCGCGGCCGGTGAACTGTCGATCGATGCGCCGCGAGGCGTTCGCCTGGCACAGCACGACATGGAGCCCGCCGTTTCGTGAGACGTCCTCCGACAGCGCGATGTCGGTGCCGCGGCCCGCCATGTTCGTGGCTACGGTGATGCGTCCCGGTTGCCCGGCTGTGGCGATGACGTGCGCTTCGTGCTGGTCCTGCCGCGCGTTGAGCACGACATGCGCCAGGCCCGCAGCGTCCAGGCGCTGGGAGAGCGCCTGGGAATCGGACACCGAGTCGGTGCCGATCAGCACCGCGCCGCCGCGCGCATGGATTTCTTGCGCGCGCAGCACGACGAATTGCCAGCGTGCTTCGTGGGTGCCGAATACGCGGGTGGGCCGCACTACGCGGCGCGACGCCTTGCGCAGCGGCACCCGGACCACGGGCACGCCATAGACCCTGCGCAGCTCGGCTCGTCCCTCGAGCAGGGTTCCGCTCATTCCGCAGAGGTGCAGGTAGCGAGAGAAGAAGCGCTGGTAGGTAATCTGCGCCGCCGTGACGAGCTCGGCGCTCGGCTTGCACGATTCCTTGAGCTCGATCAGCTGGTGCAGCCCGCGCGACCACGCGCGGCCCGCGGCGACGCGTCCGCTGATGTCGTCGATGATGTGCACGGCGCCCCCGCGCACGAGGTAATGGCGGTCGCGATGGAAAAGGTGCAGCGCCGCGAGCGCAAGGCAGAGGGCTTCTTCGCGAAAGCGCTGCACGCGCCACAATGGATCGAGCTGCGCCGCCTGCGGTTCGGTCTTTTCGCGGCCACGGGCGGTAAGCTCCGCCATGTTCGAGGCAAGATCCAAGAGGAAATCCTCGCCCGGAACGAGGCCGCGCGCGAGCTCCAGCGCGCGCGCGTAGTGCTCGCGCTTGCCGCGGTGATCCTCGGCGCGCGACAGGATGAACGGCACGCTCGCCTCGTCGATCAGCACGCTGTCGACCTCGTCCACGATCGCCATGCACAGCCCGCGCAGCAGCGTGTCGGCCGCTTCCCCGGTCGCGAGGCGATGGGCCCGGCGGCGCAGCTCTCCCTGCAGTCCTCCCTGCAGTTCCCCCTCTATGCCGCGGCGCGCGAGGCGGTCGCGCAGATAGTCGAAGACAAGCTCCTTCGCGGTGCAATAACTGATGTCGCAACGGTAAGCGCGCCGGCGCGCGTCCATCCCGAGCTCGTGTGTCACAACGCCGACCTGCAGCCCGAGCGCGGCGAAGAGCGGCCGCAGGGCGTCGGCATCGCGCCGCGCGAGGTATTCATTGGCGGTGACGATATGCACCGGCACTCGCGCGAGCGCGGCGGTCGCTGCGGCAAGCGCCGCCGCCAGCGTCTTGCCTTCGCCGGTGGCCATTTCCACCAGGCGCCGGCCGAGCATGGCGCGCGCGGCGAGGAACTGCGTGGGGTAGGGGCGCTGTCCGGTCTCCCGGCGCGAGAGCTCGGAAAAGAGGGCGAACGCCACCGCCTGCAGTTCGTCCGTCATGCCGCGGCGTCCGAGCCGCCGGCGCAGCCTTTGTGCTTCGGCTGAGCACTGTTCGGCTGACAATCGAAGCATCGCGGGTTGCAGGGCTTCGATCGCGCGCAAGAAACGCGAATGACGCGGCACGCGAGGGTCGAGGTTCCCGGCCCAGCCCGCAAGCAGGCTGGCGCCCTCCGGGCGCCGCTCCGGATACTGGCCCCACAGCAGGCCGGGAATGGGAAGCTGGGCTGGGCCTGCGTTCATGACACGGGGTTGAAATGCTTGAGGAGGAGTTGGCGCAGGCGGCGATACCAATGTACAGCGAGCGGCTCGGCGCCCAGGTCGAAGCGCACCCAGGCGCGCTGCCCGATGCTCTGCAGGACTTCGCCTTCCAGGACGACGTCGAAAAGGAACACCGGCTCCAGGGTGCGCTTTCCTTCCTTGTCGACGGGGTCGGTGACGTGGCGGCCGCCGCCGCGCTCGCCGAGCGCGGCACTGGGAAGCTCCTGCGCCGCCGCCGGCGCGTCGCGCTCGAGGTGCGCCAGCGTCGGCGAGCCCCGTCCGGACAGGAATACTTCGACGCTCCGGCTGCTCGCGCGAATCAGCGGCGCGGTCTCGTTGGGCACCACCGCGCGTATCGCCGTGGGCGCCGAGGTGAGGATGTAGCCGAGGGTTGTGCCCTTCGGCACGAACTTGCCGGGTAGGTCTTCGCCCCGCGGCAGGACCAGCCGGCCGGCGGTTTTGCTGCGCACGGTCAAGTGACCGACGCGTTCCTCGATCCGGTCGAGCTCGGTCTGCGCGCGGCCAAGCTCCTCGATCGCGTTCTTCATCTGCGCCGGGTCGCTCAGCAGCAGGCGGTACTGCTGCGCCTGCAGCCCCTGCAAGCGCCAGCGCAGCGTTTCGTGCTCTGCGCGAAGCGCCGGCTCGGAAAGCTCGACGAGCGGCGTCCCGGCCTCGACAAGCTGCCCGTCGCGCGCGAGAAGCTCCAGGATGAAGCCCTCGGTTTCCGCTCTCACCTGCGCCTGCTCGGGGGGCCAGACCACCCCTTGGACCACCAGCGCGCTCGGCAGCGGAATCGCGAGAAGCAGAGCCGCCGCGCCGGCACCGGCTGCGCTGGACACGAGCGCCGCGCGGCGGCGCGGCCG
This sequence comes from Burkholderiales bacterium, assembly GCA_036258355.1. Lineage (GTDB taxonomy): Bacteria > Pseudomonadota > Gammaproteobacteria > Burkholderiales > SG8-39 > SCGC-AG-212-J23. Next base: position 5,427 of record DATADT010000287.1, on the reverse strand, counting down.
TCCGAGCGGCAGTGCGGCGAGCAGCGAGCGAAGGGCGATCCAGGCCGGCCGCACGACCATGAATCCCACGACCAGCAGCGCCGCCAGCCAGCCCAGCCACTCCGACTTCGCGCCAAGCCAGAGGGTCAGGCCGAGCGCGAGCGCCAGCCGATAAGCGCACGACGCTGGCATGTAGAGCACGAGCCAGATACGCTCGCCGCGCGCGATCACTGGCGCCGCCGCCGCGCCGCCGAGCAGCCGCAGTGCGAGGTGCATCCAGTAAGCCTGGCTGCGGATGGCGAGGTTGGGCAGCTCCAGCAGATCGCAAAGCAGGTGATAGCCGTCGAAGCGCAGCAGGGGGTTGGCGTTGAAAAGGAGCGTCGAAGCGCAGCACAAGAACAGCGTCACGAACGCGACGTCGCGCAGCACTCCGGGCTCGACCTCGAGCCAGATAAGGACCGCAACCGCCGCGAGGCCGAGCTCGACCATGATGCCCGCCGCGCTGACCGCCGCGCGATGCCAGCGGTCGCGAAACGCGTTCGCCGCCGAAGCATCGACATAAGGCGCCGGCATGAAAAAGAGCAGCGTCACGCCCATCTCGTGCACCTCGCCGCCCCACCGACGCACAGCGAGCGCGTGCGCGAGCTCGTGCAGGCCCTTGATGAACGGGTAGCAGCTCCAGGCGAGCGTGAGGTAGTACGCAGTCGTCATGTACTTCGCGGCGTGGTCCTGCAGCGCGCTCCAGTGCGCTCCGGCAGCGAGCGCCGCCACCAGCACTGCTACCGCCCACAGCACGAATGCCACCGGATGCAGCAGCCAGCGCGACACCGGCTCCAGGCGCCCGAGCAGGCGCGACGGGTCGAACAGCGGAAGCGAGACCGCGAGCGGGTTTACCCAGGGGCGGCGGCGTCGCGAACGTTCGGCGCGCTTGCGGAACAGGCCCTCGATATCCGGCTTCGTCTCGAGCTGCACGAGCTCGCTCTCACCGAGGCGCGCGACGATGCGCACTACCTCGTCCTGTGTCGGCGCGTGGTCGCCGAGCTTCTCGAGCAGCAGCGTCCAGGCCTGGTTGACCGAAGTGCGGCCGTCGAAGCGGCCGATGAGCTCGTAGGCCGCGCGGTTGATGCGCTGCTGCCGCCCGCTCGCGGCGTCGATCAGCAGATACCAGGCCTCGCCTCGGTAAGTCTGTCGCTGCACCCGCACGCCGGCCCGCAGCCGCGGGTGCAGGTCGCTCACGCGGTACCAGAACGGGCTGAAGAGGGACTCGCCCATCAAGTCCCCAGAGACCAGAGCGCGAGGTAAAGCCACTCGACCACGCGATGCGTGGCGATCCAAAGCAAGGAGTGCTCGCCGACGCTGATCTTGGCGACCCCGCGCAATCCCGGCCGCAAAGAATTGCCCGCGTCGTCGAACACCGCTTCCACCTCGAAGAAATTGCGGCCGTCGCTTGCCACCGCTACCGGCAGGACGCGGCTCACGCGGAACCCGAGCGTTTCGCCCGGTGTCGCGGCGAGCGCCAGCCGGCCCGGCTGTCCCGGCTGCACCCGAGCGATGTCGCGCTCGTCGACTTCGATGATCACCCGGAAGCGCTCGTCGGGCGCGAGCGTCATCAGCACTTCGCCGCGCTGCACCGGAGCGCCCAGCGACTGCGACAGATCGCCCTTGATGACCACGCCGTCGAACGGCGCCCGGATGCGCGCGCGCTGCAGCTGGTGCTCCACCAGCGTGAGCTGCGCCTGCGCCTCGGCCGCCTTCGCATGGTGGATCACAAGCTGGGTGCGGTCGGCGCGGGCAAGCGCGGCGCCGTAGAGGTTCTCGTACTGCGCGAGCTCGCTCTGGCGCTTCGTGCGCTCCGCCTGCAGGTCCCGCAACGAGAGCTCCGCGATGACGTCGTTTGCGCGCACCCGGTCCCCGGGGCGGACGTTCACCTGCTCGAGAAAGCCGTCAATCGGCGCCGCCACGATGCGCTGCACGGACCCTTCGAGGCGCGCGGGGGCGCCGATGTGGTAGGAGACCGGGATAAAGGTCGCCGCGGCCACGGCGGCGACAGCCGCAAGCGCCACCCACTTGCGTGCCGGGTGAGCGGGCGACCTAAGCCGGGAAACCTGCTCGCGCAAGGCATCAACCGTGACCCGGGCGGGAGATCGTCCGCTCTTTCGCTTGAGCTCGAGAACAGGGCCCACGAGGCAGGCCACGTCCTCCAAGATCGTGATTTCCGAGGGGTGGAACGTCTGGCGCTCGATCGTGATTGCGCCGACGGGACGCCCGGCATCGACCAGGGGAACGGTGCACACGCTGCCTCCGAGGAGGGCGAGCACTTCGCCGTGGGCTAGCGTCACCGACGGGGTGGAGCCTTCCGGGGCCGGCAGCACGATCGTGGTCGCTTGCTCAACCGACTCATCCATCGCGGCGCCGATCTTCTCGAACTGCGCCTGGCGCGAGTCGAAGTCGACGCTGTGCGAGCTGGCGATGACGCGGATGCAGCCGTCTTCGAGCCAACCTACCGATACTCGGTTGCAGCGCAGCGCAGCAGCGAGCTCGGTCGCGAGCGCGGCGGCACACTGCGCCAGACCCTCCTGCGAGAGCACGGCCGCCTGCAATTGCAGTACGACTGCCGCCGGGACGGCAGGACTCCCTGAGCGTCGCTCATCCCTTGCCGCGGCCACCCCGCCACTCATGTTTCCCCCGCGGTACCTGCTTTTTGTTGACGCGGCAGAGACTTACTGCCGGCTATGCCAGCCCAACGTTAGTTGATGCGGCTAAGTTAGCAGGGCAATGAAAGACTGGGGGTAAACGTCTGTCAAGCGAGGAGTTCACGAAACGTTTTTAATACAATCGGTTAGCCCTCAGGAATGGACAGCCTGCCCGCGACGGTTCCGTGAGAGAAAAGCACGATTTCGCCAGTGCCAGGCGATACCCCGGTGAGCGCCTGGATGGTCGATCCGTGCGTCACCAGCACGAGGTTCCCCGGGCCCTGCCTGGCCGCGATGAGCGCCCGCATCTGGCTTAGCTGGCGTTCGCGGTTATCCGGGCGTCCGAAGAGGTTACTGAGGGCGTCGGAAACCTCGGCTTTGCCGAATGCGAGGTGCGCGGTCTCGAGGCAACGGCACCACGGGCTGGACACCACCCGCTCGACCGGAATACCCCGCGAGCGGAACGCTTCGCCGATGCGCTGGGCGTGGGCCCGGCCGGCGTCTGTCAGGTTGCGCTGCGTGCTGCAGTCGTCGAGGCGCATGCCGGGCGGGTCGCCCACGCCGGGGGTGGTCACGGTGTGGCGAATGAGGATGACCTGACCGCCGCTTTTCAGCAGCGACCATAGCTTCTCGTCGGCCGCCGCCGAGGATGCCGCCAGCAGGACAATCAAAGGGACAAGCAACTTCAGCGCGACAAGCAGCTTCGCCACGAGCTACTTCTTCGCCTCCCGCGCCATCTCGACTACGGCGCGCAGCGCCTCGGTATAAGAGCGCCAGCCCAGGCCCTCGACGGTCGCCTTGGCCGCCGACGAGATGATCGAGTGGTGGCGCCATTCCTCGCGCGCGTGGCGGTTGGAAATGTGCACCTCGATCACCGGGAACGGCATGGTCTTGATTGCGTCGTGCAGGGAAACGCCGAACTGCGTGAGCCCGGCGGGATTGAGAATCGCGCCGGAGGCGGCGTCGATGTGCTTGTGCAGGAAGTCCACGAGCGCGCCTTCGTGGTTCGATTGCAGTATTTCGAGCTCGACGCCCAGCTCACTCCCCAACTGCTGGAGTTTCTTGTTGATATCGGCGAGCGTCGTGCTGCCATAGATGTGCGGCTCGCGCCGGCCGAGCAGGTTGAGGTTTGGCCCGTGCAGCACGAGGATCTTCATCGGGTTTTCCAGTTCCTCTCGAGGTTGGCGATGAGCGCGGGGCTCAGGTGGCAATCCACCTGCTCGCGCGCGTAGATTGCCATATAGCGGCGGAACGCATCGAGCGGCTCCTCGCCGGCGCGGAACGCGCGCCGGTTGCCGGCGGCGCTGACCACGCCCGACGAAGTCAGCTTTTCCACCATCGAAGCGATCGCCTCATCCATCCGGCTCGAAGGCGCGATGTCGTCGCAGATCATGCGGCCCTCGGGGCTCGCACACTCGATGCGTCGCTCGGCGAAGATCGCCTGGCGCGCGATCCGGTCGCCGACGAAGCGCGGCAGGCGCAGATTGGCCGCACCGGGGATGATGCCCTCCTTTCGCGCCGGCAGCGTGAGGTACGCGTCCTCAGCGGCGATGGTGTAGTCCATCGTGAGCAGGATCTGGCAGTGACCGCCGATGGCGAAGCCCTCGACCGCGGCGATCCACAGCTTTTCGGTGGAAGCGATCTCGGGACTTTGGTTTTCCTGGGCCAGGCCACGGTAGAGCTTGTTCACGAAGCCGAGATCGCGGATCAGGTACCAGAGGTAGCGGATCTTTCCCTCATAGAGGTGCGTGAGGTTGATTCCCGCGCCGAAGAGGCGGCGGCCGGCGTACTTGGCGTGCGTAACGACGTCGCCGCGCAGCACGCAGACTTCGGTCTTCGGGTCGAGGAGGGCGACGTCGACGGCGATCTCGGTCCCGGCGAGCGTGGTCTCATCCTCGGCGTTCAGGTAGAGCGGGTTGCTCAGCGTGACGACCGAGGCCTTGCCATGGCGCTTGAGCGTCGCGCCCTGGAGGCGAAGTTCGCCACGCTCGCCATATTCCTTCAATCTTTCGTGTGAATCAGCGCGCGGCAAGAGCATTGCGTGGCACAGATGCGTGCCGGCGACCGGGTTGCCGAGGATTTCGGCGAGAAAGCGGCCTTGCGCGCGCTCGAGGCCCTTCTTTTGCTTGAGCGGCCGCCGTGCCTCGGCGGCAAGCTCGGCGGCCGAAGGCAACGCGCCCTTATCGGCCGCGCGCTCGCACAGCTCGTCCACGCGCAGGTAGCGCGTGCGCGCGACGGTGAGCTCTTCGTAGAGGCGAAGCGCTTGCATTCAGGCTGCGGCCCCGCGCAGCGGCAGGCTGCGCCGCGACACCTGGTCCGTCAGCCATTTTACCGAGCGCCGCGCGCGCTCGGTGACCAGCGCCACCGGGAGCTGGGTGTAGTCGTCGTTGAACACCTCGAAGCTGTAGTCGCCGCGATAGCCGAGGCGGTCGAGCGCGCGGATCAGCTCGCCCACATCGGCGCTGTGCACGCCCTCGCCCGGGAACACACGCATGTGGCGCGCTGTGTCTATGCGCTCCTCCCGCGAGCGGATCTCGCGCCACATGAAGTCGGCGAGCTGGACGAGAAAGATCTTCGCCGGATCGATTTCCTCCAGCGCCTCGCGACTGGTTCCCGTGGCGAGCATGTGGAACGAGTCGAGCGCGAGTCCGAGGTTCGCGCGGTCTGCCTCCGCCACGATCTGCCAGGCCTGCGGGTACTCGTTGACATGCCTTCCCCAGGAAAGGGCCTCGTAGGCGATGCGGATCCCGTAGGG
>DATADT010000286.1:0-29884 GCA_036258355.1 Burkholderiales bacterium | reverse complement strand
GGTGACCGCGCTCATCGACGGCCAGCTTCTGCGCCTGAACCGCAGCTACTTCAACGAGCTGCTGCGCGAGCCGCTCCTGCGGCGCATCGGCTTCGAGGAAGCATCGGGAAAAGTGCGCAGAGGCGCCCTGTGGCTCGACGTGCGCTATCCCTCGGAATACCAGTACGACAAGCTGCCCGGCGCGATCAACGTGCCGCTTGCGGAAGTACGCAACATGTTCGCCGTGCTCGATCGCACAAAGGAGTACATCGCCTATTGCCAGAGTGGGCGGCGCAGTGCCGCGGCAGCGTTTCTTTTTGCACAAAGAGGCTTCAAGGTCTGGCTGCTGGAGGGGGGGTTAAAGGGTGTAGAGAAGCCGGAAAAGCGTTGAAAATCAGGTATCCTAGCGATCGAAGTTCGACAAGTGGGTCGCAGGGAGGGTAACGGGATGAGCGCAGTCCTGAGCTCGCTCGCGTGCGCGCCGAGCGACGTCGGCGCGCGGCTTGCGTTCCAGAAGCAGCTGCAGGCGGTCACGAACAAGATCCACGCCACCAACAACATCGACGAGATCATGCTCGAGGTGAGCGCGGACATCTGCGCGCTGTTCAACGCCGACCGCCTGACGGTCTACTCGGTGGGCGAGGACAAGCAGTCGATCGTCTCCAAGGTCAAGACCGGCCTCAATTCGTTCAAGGACCTGAAGCTGCCGATCGCCGAGCACTCGATCGCCGGCTACGTGGCGCTCGCGAAAAAGACCGCCAACATCCGGGACGTGTACGACGAGAACGAGCTGCGCGCCCTGAACCCCAACCTGCGCTTCCTGCAGGAGGTCGACAAGCGCACCGGCTACCGCACCAAGCAGCAGCTGGTCGCGCCGATCGTCGAGGCCGGGTCGAACGAGCTGATCGGCGTGATCCAGATCATCAACAACAAGGCCGGCGTGCCCTTCGGCGGCCTGGCCGAGGAGGGCGTGAGCGAGCTCGCGCAGACGCTCGCCATCGCGTTCAAGCAGCGCCAGAAGCCGCAGGTCGCGAAGACCAAGTACGACTACCTGATCGCCGACGCGGTGCTTTCGGCAGGCGAGTTCGAGCTCGCCGCGCGCCAGGCGCGCAAGAAGGCGATCGACATCGAGCAGGTGCTGATCGAGGAGTTCCAGGTCAAGATCCCCGCGATCGGCGCGGCGCTCTCCAAGTTCTTCGGCGTGCCCTACGAGCCGTTCAAGCCCGACCGGGTGAAGCACGCCGATCTACTGAAGAACCTGAAGCGCGAGTACGTCGAGGCCAACCAGTGGGTGCCGATCGACGACAGCCGGGAAGGCCTGGTCGTGCTGTGCCTCGACCCCGAGCGCATCCGCTCCTCGCGCATCGCGTCCAACGTGTTCCCGAAGGCGCGCATCGTCTACAAGGTCACGACGCAGAAGGACTTCAAGGACACGGTGAACCACTTCTACGGCGCCGAGATCTCGATGAGCGACCTCGGCAACGTCGAGGACCTGCTTGGCGCGATGGGCGAGGACGGCGATGTGCTCGAGAGCACCTCGGTCGACGAGGCCTCGGCCGCGGCGGACAACGAGCTCGTCAAGCTGGTGAACAAGGTGATCGTGGACGCCTACAACCAGGGCGCCTCGGACATCCACATCGAGCCCTACCCGGGCAAGGCGAAGACCGAGATCCGCTTTCGCAAGGACGGCTCGCTCGGGCCCTACATCGAGGTGCCCTCGAGCTACCGCGCGGCGATCGCGGCACGCCTGAAGATCATGTGCGACCTCGACATCTCGGAGAAGCGCAAGCCGCAGGACGGCAAGATCAAGTTCAAGAAGTTCGGCCCGCTCGACATCGAGCTGCGCGTCGCGACCATCCCGACCGCGGGCGGGGTCGAGGACATCGTGATGCGGATTCTCGCGGCGGGCGAGCCGATTCCGCTCGACAAGATGGGCTTCACCGAAAAAAACCTCGAGCAGCTGAAAGCCACCGTCTCCAAGCCCTATGGCCTGTTCTTCTGCTGCGGCCCGACGGGGTCGGGAAAAACAACGACGCTGCACTCGGTGCTCAAGTTCCTGAACACGCCGGACACCAAGATCTGGACCGCGGAAGACCCGGTCGAGATCACGCAGAAGGGCTTGCGCCAGGTGCAGGTGAACAAGAAAGCGGGCCTGGACTTCGCCGTCATCATGAAGGCGTTCCTGCGCGCCGACCCCGACATCATCATGGTCGGCGAGATGCGCGACAAGGAGACCACCAGCACCGGCATCGAGGCCTCGCTCACCGGCCACCTGGTGTTCGCCACGCTGCACACCAACTCCGCCCCGGAGTCCATCAACCGCCTGCTCGACATGGGCATGGACCCGTTCAACTTCTCCGACGCACTGCTCGGCATCCTGGCGCAGCGCCTGGCGAAGCGCCTGTGCAGCTGCAAGCAGCCCTATACGCCCGAGCCCGCCGAGCTGACCTCGTTCCTGCGCGAGTACTGCGAGGAGCTCATGAACACCGCCCGGTTCAAGGCCGATCCCAAGGGGGCGATGGAGGCGGTGTACCGCGACTGGGTCAAGGCCTACGGCAACGACCGGGGACAGCTCACCTTCTACAAGCCGGTGGGGTGCGACAAGTGCGGCAACTCGGGCTTCAAGGGCCGCTGCGGCCTGCACGAGCTGCTCATCGCGAGCGACCGCCTCAAGAAGGCGATCCAGGAGCACGCCCGCGTCGCCGAAACGCTCGCCATCGCCCTCGAGGAAGGCATGCGCACGCTGAAGCAGGATGGCATGGAGAAGTGCCTGACGGGCGTGACCCACATCAAGGAAGTCCGCGCCGTTTGCATCAAGTAAACGGCTCGTGAGCGTAATCGATACCACCCAGGGCTTGCGGCTCGGGGCCGAGGGCGGGCGCCGCGACGAGCTCGGCCAGCGTCTCGAGCAGCTGAACCTCATCGGCGCGTCGCTTTCGGCCGAGCGCGACATCAACCGGCTGCTGGAGCTGATCCTCGCTGCGGCGAAGTCGATCACCGGTGCCGACGGCGGCACCCTCTACCGCGTCACCGAGGACAAGACGCTGCGCTTCGAGATCGTGCGCACGAGCACGCTCAAGTACTACTTGGGCGGCACGAGCGGCAACCCGGTGCCCTTCGACCCGATCCACCTCTTCCGCGACGGCAAGCCGAACCACAGCATGGTCGCCGCGTACGCCGCGCTCACCGGCAAGACTGTGAACATCGCCGATGCCTACACCGCGGAAGGCTTCGACTTCTCGGGCACGCGCGCGTTCGACTCGAAGACCGGCTACCGCTCCAAGTCCTTCCTCACCGTGCCGATGCGCAACCACGAGCACGAGAGCATCGGCGTGCTGCAGCTCATCAACGCCCAGGACCCGGGAAGCCGCGAGATCGTGGGGTTCTCGGACTCCGACCAGCGGCTCGCCGAATCGCTTGCCTCGCAGGCGGCGATCGCGCTCACGAACCGCATGCTCATCAACCAGCTCGAGCAGCTGTTCGAGTCGTTCATCACCCTGATCAACTCCGCGATCGACGAGAAGTCGCCCTACACCGGGGGACATTGCCAGCGCGTGCCGGTGCTCACCATGATGCTCGCGGAGGCGGTGAACGACACGCCCGAGGGCCCGCTCGCCGGCTTTCACATGACCGAGAAGGACCGCTACGAGCTCAAGATCGCCGGCCTGCTGCACGACTGCGGCAAGGTGACGACCCCCGTGCACGTGGTCGACAAGGCGACCAAGCTGGAGACGATCTACGACCGCATCCACCTGATCGACACGCGCTTCGAGGTCCTGAAGCGCGATCTAGAGCTCGCCTTCCTGAAGAATCAGCTCACGGAAAAGCAACTTCGCTCGCGGCTGCGCGAGCTGGAGGACGACCGGCGCTTCCTGCATGCGTGCAACATCGGCACCGAGCGCATGTCGGACGACGACGTGGCGCGCGTGCGCCGCATCGCGGCGTACCGCTGGCGCGACCTGACCGGCCACGAGGCAAATTTCCTTTCCGAGGACGAGGTCAAGAACCTTACCATTCGGGCCGGCACGCTCAACGAAGAAGAACGCAAGATCATCAACCACCACATCGTTGCCACGATCAAGATGCTCGAAGCGCTGCCCTGGCCCAAGCACCTCACCAACGTGCCGGAGTACGCCGGCGGCCACCACGAGCGCATGGACGGCAAGGGCTATCCGCGGGGCTTGAAGCGCGAGCAGATGTCGGTGCAGGCGCGCTGCATGGGAATCGCCGATATCTTCGAGGCCCTGACCGCGCGCGACCGCCCGTACAAGAAGGGCAAGACGCTGTCTGAATCGCTGGAGATCCTCGGCCGCATGAAGCTCAACCAGCACATCGACCCGGATCTCTTCGATATCTTCGTGCGCAAGAAGGTGTACCGGCGCTACGCCGAGATGTTCCTCGACCGGGAGCAGATCGACGCGGTCGACGAGTCGAAGATCCCGGGCTACCAGGCATAGAGTCGCCAATGAAAAACGTTCTGGCGCGTGAAGCCGTTCATTGCGCCCCCGTCCCTTGAGGCAACGATTCCCCCATGACACCTGCTAGCAGGCTGTTTCTCCCCGCCGCGCTCGTCGTGTTCACCGCGTCGGGCTTCGCCGGTCTGATCTACGAGTCGATCTGGAGCCATTACCTCAAGCTCTTTCTCGGCCACGCCGCGTACGCGCAGTCGCTCGTCCTCATGATCTTCATGGGGGGCATGGCGCTCGGCGCCTGGGGAGCGAGCCGGCTGTCGCCGCGCTGGCGCAAGCTCATCGTCGCGTATGCGCTGATCGAGGCGGTGATCGGCCTTTGCGCGCTCGCCTTTCACTCGACGTTTCTCATCGTGACCGACTTCGCCTTCGATCGGGTGTTCCCGGCGCTCGCCTCGCCGTCGGCGGTGCACGCGGTCAAATGGTCGCTCGCCGCGGCGCTCATCCTGCCGCAGTCGGTGTTGCTCGGGATGACCTTTCCGCTCATGACCGGCGGCGTGCTGCGCGTGCATCCGGAGCGTTCGGGCTACGCCATCGCGATGCTCTACTTCACCAACAGTCTTGGCGCGGCGCTCGGCGTGCTGGCAAGCACGTTCTATTTCATTCCCGCCGTCGGCCTGCCGGGCACTCTGGCGGCGGCCGGCGTGCTGAACCTCTCGGTCGCCGTGGCCGCGATGCTGCTGCCGGGTCGCCGCGACGCCGTGGCTGCCGCGCCAGCCGCCGCGGCGGCTGCGGCCGCACCGGTTCCACAGCTGCGCCTGCTCCTCGTCGTCGCCTGCCTCACGGGCATGTCCTCCTTCATGTACGAGATCGGATGGATCCGGATGCTGGCGCTCGTGCTCGGCAGCTCGACGCACGCCTTCGAGCTCATGCTCTCGGCGTTCATCCTCGGAATCGCCTTCGGCGGCCTGTGGGTACGCAGACGCATCGACAGCGCGGCCGACACCGTGCGGCTGCTCGCGTGGGTGCAGGTCGCCATGGGGCTCGCCGCGCTCGCGACGCTGCCCATCTACGGCTCCACCTTCCGCGCCATGGAAATTGCGCTCGGTGTCCTGGCGCGCACCGAGTCGGGCTACTTCGCCTTCAACCTCGTCAGCCAGGGCTTGTGCCTGGCGATCATGTTCCCGGCGGCGTTCTGCGCCGGAATGACGCTGCCGCTTATCACCGCCTCGCTCCTGCGCTGCGGCGCCGGCGAGCGCTCGATCGGGCAGGTCTACGCGGTCAACACCGCCGGCGCCATCGTGGGCGTGCTGGTCGCCGTGCATCTCGGGTTTACGCTTCTCGGCCTGAAAGGCATCATCATCGCCGGCGCCGCGATCGACCTCGCGCTCGGCGTCGCGCTGCTGCGAGCCGCGCGGGCGCGGCCGGGCGCGCGCCGCCTCTCCATGCCCGTTGCCGCCGCGGCCGCGGCGCTCGCGGTGATCGGTGCGGGCTTCCTCGTGCAACTCGACGCGCATCTCATGTCGTCGGGCGTTTTCCGGCAGGGAAAGCTGCTCGCGGCGGGGCACGGCGTGCACGTGCAGCTGCATGGCAAGACGGCCACGGTAAGCGTGACCGGCGACCACGAGTCCATGTCGGTGCGCACGAACGGCAAGGTCGACGGCTCCGTGCGGATCAACGGCGGCACGCCGCTCACCGACGAGATCACGATGACCTTCGCCGGCGCGCTGCCGCTGGTCCTGGCGCCGCAGGCGCGCCGGGTCGCCAACATCGGCTTCGGCACCGGCATGACGACGCACGTGCTCCTCGCATCGCCCACGATCGAGCGCGTCGACACGATCGAGATCGAGCCGGCGATGGTCAAGGCCGGCGAGCTTCTGCGCCGCGTAAATTGGCGCGCGCTGGACGATCCGCGCAGCCGCTTCCACTACGAGGACGCCAAGACCTATTTCGCCGCCCAGCAGCAGCGCTACGACGTGATCATCTCCGAGCCGTCCAACCCCTGGGTAAGCGGCGTGGCGAGCCTGTTCTCGGCGGAGTTCTACCGCGACGTGCGCAGGTACCTCGAGCCCGGGGGCCTGTTCGTGCAATGGGTGCAGCTCTACGAGACTACACCCAAGCTCCTCGCCACCGTCGTGGCGGCCCTGGAAGAGAATTTCTCCGACTACGAATTCTGGCTTGCGAACGACCACGACCTGCTGATCATTGCCTCGCACCGCGGAATGGTGCCCTCGCCAGACCCGCGCGCCTTTGACAATGCCGGGCTGCGCGCCGAGCTCGAGCGCTTCCGCATCGCGAACGTCGACGACCTCGCGCTGCATCGCGTCGGAGGACGCGCAGCCCTCATGCCTTACTTCGCCGCGTTCGGCGCGCCGGCGAACTCGGATTACTTTCCGGTGCTGGAGATGAATGCGCCGCTCGCGCGCTTCACGAACAGCTACACCCCGGACCTGTCGGCCCTGGTGCGCGCTCCGCTGCCGCTGCTGCCGCTTTTCGACCCGCGTGCGCGGCAGCCCGACCCCGTCCGGATTACGCCGGGAGAGCGCGACTGGTTGCGGCGCGCCGGGTGGGCGCTGCAGGCGAACGACATACAGCAGTACCTGCGCTCGGGAAGCGAAAAGATGCTGGCGGGTTTCAACGTCGAGCTCGCGAGCGACCTCCTCCTGCTTCGCACGGCGCTTTTCGAGTGCACGCCGCGGCTTCCAGAGGACACGCTGCGCCACCATCTTGCCGACCTGGCTGGCCACGTGAGCATTCACCTGCCCCGCGCAGCTGCCGTTTCCTTCTGGGACGCGCTCGGCGCGCGCTGCGGCTCTCGCCTTTCAGCGAGCGACCGGCGCTGGCTCGAGCTGCACCGCGCCGTCGCCGCGGGAGACGGGGCCGGGATGGCGCGGTCGGCCGAGGCAATCCTGGAAGCAGACCCTCGCCTGGAGCCGCGGCTTTTTGCCCATGCCATAGCCGCGTTCATGGCGGGTTCGATACTGGCGAACAGGCCGGGTGCTGCGATAGGCGCCTTCAACAAGCATCGCAGCCGGCTCGCCGGGGCGCAGGACTGGCAGCCAATATTCCGGTTCTTGGTCGGCCAGGTCGACCGGTCGGCGACGAGAATTGGCCGTGAGTGACAAGAAAGGGCAGCGAAGGGCCAAGCGGGCGTGACATATTGCGTCGTTTTACGCCAGCCGGACGTGGCACGCGTATTGCGAGTAGATGGCGCGGTCGGATTCAAGCCGGCCGGGAAGAATTCTCACTAATCGAAGGAAGGGAGCAAAGTATGAAGAGTCTGCAGAAGGGCTTCACCCTGATCGAGCTGATGATCGTGGTCGCGATCATCGGCATCCTGGCGGCGGTCGCGTTGCCGGCGTATCAGGACTACACCATCCGCGCGAAGATGTCCGAGGTGATACTCGGCGTGAGCGCCTGCCGCACCTCGATCACCGAGGTGTACCAGACGGGCGCCGCCTCCGCCATGGTGGCGGACGGCTGGGGCTGCGAAGTCGGCGCGACCCAGGCGACGAAGTATGTCAAGGGCATAAGCACGGACGTGAACGGGCTGGTGACCGCGACGGTGCAGGGCATCAGCGGCTCGGTCGACGGCAAGCTCGTCACGCTCATCCCGCTGAAAGCTGCCGGGACGGCGGCCACCTACACTGGCGGCTCGCAAACGCTCTTCGGCTGGCTTTGCGGCGGCACCGGCACGACCGTTAACCCGAAGTACCTGCCGGGCTCCTGCCGCGGCCTGTAACGAGCGGTCAGCATCAGGAAAAGGTACCCCACCGGGGTACCTTTTTTTTTGGGGGACATAACGCCGAAGCCCATGGCAACCGAGGTTACGATTCTCATGCCGTGCCTGGACGAGGCGGCAACGGTCGCAACCTGCGTCGCCAAGGCGCGCGCTTTTCTTAAGCGCTCCGGTATCCACGGCGAGGTGCTGGTCGCGGACAACGGCTCGAGCGACGGCTCGCAACTCGCCGCCGAGCGGGCCGGGGCGCGCGTGATCCACGTCGCCAAGCGCGGCTATGGCGCCGCGCTCGCCGGCGGCATCGCCGCCGCGCGCGGCCGCTACGTCATCATGGGCGACGCGGACGACAGCTACGATTTCAGCCGCCTCGAGCCCTTCGTCGAGAAGCTCCGCGAGGGCTATCCCCTGGTCATGGGCAACCGCTTCAAAGGCGGAATTCGGCCGGGAGCGATGCCGGCGCTTCATCGCTATCTCGGCAATCCGGTGCTCAGCTTCATCGGGCGCCTTTTTTTCCGCGCCCGGGTCGGCGACTTCCATTGCGGGCTGCGCGGATTCGAGCGCGAAGCCGTGCGCTCGCTCGAGCTGCGCACACGGGGGATGGAGTTCGCGAGCGAGCTCGTGGTCAAGGCGGCGCTCGCCGGCTGGCGCATCACGGAGGTGCCGACCATCCTGCACCGCGACGGCCGCGGCAGGGCCTCGCACCTGCGCAGCTGGCGCGACGGCTGGCGGCACCTGCGCTTTCTGCTCATCTTCAGCCCGCGCTGGCTTTTCCTTTATCCGGGCTGCGCGCTCCTCGCGGCCGGGATCGCGCTCACCACCGCGCTGTACTTCGCACCGATGCAGCTGCTCGGCGCCGGGCTCGACATTCACAGCATGCTCTATGCGTCCGCGGGCGCGCTCCTCGGCATGCAGCTCTGCCTGTTCTCCCTGTTCGCGCGCGTCTCGGCGCAAACTGCAGGTCTTCTTCCGCGCCGACCGGCCCTGGATCGCCTGCTTCGCCTGCTAACACTTGAGCGGGGACTGCTGGCCGGCGCGGCGACCGCTCTTTGCGGGCTCGTGTGGAGCGCATCTGCCTTCTGGCAGTGGCGGGAGGCGGGGTTTGGCGCGCTGGATCCTCGCGTCGTCATGCGCGACACGATCCCCGCGGCGACCCTCATGGTCGCCGGCATGGAGGTCATGCTCGCGTCGTTCCTGCTCAGCGTATTGAAGTGGAAAGATGCCTGAGCTCTCGGTCGTCATTCCCGCATACGGCGAGCGCGACAACGTGTTGCCGATGCTGTCGGCGCTGGAGCGGGCTCTGCCGCAATGCGATTGGGAGGCCATCTTCGTCGTCGACGACGCGTTCGACGGCACGGAGGACCTCGTGCGCGAGCGGGCGCAGCGCGACCCGCGCGTGCGCTGCCTGCACCGCATCGGCCGGCGCGGTCTCGCCTCGGCATGCATCGAGGGCATGCTCGCGAGCTCGGCGCCCTACCTCGCGGTGATCGACGCCGACCTGCAGCACGACGAGACGCTCGTGCCGGAGCTGCTCGAGACCGCGAAGCGCGAGGATGCCGACGTGGTGGTCGCGAGCCGCTATATGAAAGGCGGCAGCACCGGCGAGCTGGCGGCCGACCGCGTGCGCATCAGCCGCCTCGCGAGCGCGCTCAGCCAGCTGCTTTGCAAGGGACTCACCGACCCGATGAGCGGCTTTTTCGTCGTGCGGCGCAGCTTCCTCGAGCGCGTCGTGCGACGCGTGTATGGGCGCGGCTTCAAGATCCTGCTCGACCTGGTGGCGGCGGCGCGCGGCGAGGTGCGGGTTGCCGAGCTGCCATACCGAATGCGCAGTCGCCAACGCGGTGAGAGCAAGCTCGGCGCGCGCGTGATCGCCGAGTTCTTCATGCTCATCCTCTATCACCTCACGGGCCGACTGCTGCCGGCGCGTTTTTTCCTCTTCGCCGCCGTCGGCGTCACCGGCGTCGCCGTACATCTCGCCGTGCTGACGGCCGCCTTTCACGCCACGGGCGGCAACTTCCTCGCAAGCCAGGCGCTCGCCACCTGGGCGGCGATGACCAGCAACTTCTTCCTCAACAACGCCTTCACCTATGGCGACCAGCGGCTGCGCGGCGCCGCCCTGTGGCGCGGCCTTTTCAGCTTCTATATCGCCTGCGGCATCGGCGCCCTCATCAATCTCGCCGTGGCCGAATGGCTCTACCTGCAGTCCGTCGCGTACTGGATTGCCGGCGTGTCGGGGGCGCTGATCGCCGCGATCTGGAACTTCTTCACCACTGCTTCGCTGACGTGGGGCCGGGCCGACAGGGGAAGGCGATGATGCCGGCGGCGCGGCATCTGCGCGCCACTCTCCCCGACTGGCGACAGGCCGCCAGCGTGGCGGCGGCGCTCTTCGCGCTTTACGCCCTGACCGCGCCGCGCACGGTCGCCCTCGAGGACGACGGGCTGTTCGTCCTTTCGAGCTATTTCCTCGGCATCGAGCACCCACCCGGCTTCCCGCTCTTCACGCTGATCGGCCACCTCTTCACGCAGCTGCCTTTCGGCTCGGTCGCCTATCGCGTCCATCTCGCGAGCGCCTTCTTCGGCGCGCTGAGCTGCGGGCTTCTGTGGCTGTGTGCGCGCGCGCTGGCGCCGGGCCGCCTGCCGGCCTACTTGGCGGCGCTCGGGCTCGGCTTTTCGCCGGCCTTCTGGTCGCAGGCGCTGATTGCCGAGGTCTACACGCTCAACAGCTTCTTCTTCCTGCTCCTTACCTACCTCGGCCTGCGCGCCTGCCCGCCGGGAAGTGAGTCGTCGCCAAACCCGCGGCTGCTGCCCTGGCTCGCGCTTGTCTTCGGGCTGAGCCTCAGCAACCATTGGCCGCTCATGGGCCTCGCCGCGCCGGCTTTCGCCGTGCTCGTCTGGCCGCTTCGCCGGGAGATGCTCGCGCGGCTGGGCCTGATCTCCTGGCTGGGTATCGCCGGCCTGCTGCCCTATGCCTGGCTCGTGTATCGCTCCTGGATGGCCGTGCCGATCAGCTTCTACGGGCCGCTGGAGACGCTCACCGAGATGTGGTTTTTCCTCAGCCGTGCCGGCTACGGCGAGGTGGACGTCCAGCCCGGCGCCGGCTGGCTCGACCGCCTGAAGTTCCTGCAGTTCGTCGTCGTCGAAGTCGGCCGGCAGTTCGCGGTCGCCGGCGCGCTGCTCGGCGTCGTCGGCGTGGCGGTGCAGCGGCGAACGCTCGGCACGCGGGTCGCGGCCTTCCTCGTCGCCGCCTTCCTTATGCCGACTGCCGTGCTGCTGCTGCTGCTCGGCTTCAGCTACGACTCGGTGAGCAAGCACGTGTTTCACGTCTACCCTCTGCCCGCCTACGCCGTCGTCGCGCTGTGGGCCGCGATCGGCTTCGCCTGGCTGCGGGAGCGCCTCATGCTCCGCCCCGCGGCCGCCGCGGCGGCATGCGCCGGCGTGCTGGCGGCGATTCTGGCCGTCGGCGGCCGCTATAACCTCGCCACGGACCACGAATGGGGCGCGCGCTACGCGCAGGTGCTCGCCCGCACGCTGCCGCGCGACGCGGTGCTCTTCGTGAAGGGCGAGCTCGATATCGGCCCGATCGGCTACCTCCACATGGTCGAAGGCCTGCGGCCCGACATCACGCTTTACCAGTCCAAGGGACTGGTGCTTGGCAACCGCCTGTTCCATCCGCTGCGCACGAGCGACGCGACCGCGGGCAACGTGCTACGCGAGTTCATCGAGACGCAGCAATCGGAGCTCGCCCTGACGAGCGAGCTCTACCTGAGCTACGCGTATCGCCACCGCTGGCTCTACCACGTGGTGGACAAGTCCTCGCGCGATCCCAAGAAGGTGACGATCGACATCCCCGAGGAGGCGGTGCGCTTCTTCGAGGAACGCATCCTCGCGGCGCACGACGCCAATGCCTGGATCGCGTACCACCAGAACGAGCTGCGCCGCCGCTACGCGCGCCTGCTCGCGCAGGGACTGCGCCGCGGCGCGCCGCTCGACGAGCGCAGCCAGCGGCACCTCGCCGCGCTCTCCGAGGACTACCACGGCGCCCTCGGCCTCGCCGAAGGGCTGATGGCCAATCCGGAGGGCTACGCGCCGGGCTTGGCCTATGCCACCCTGGAGCGGGCCCGCGCCCTGATGCCGCTCGACGCGCTCAAGGCGGAGCAATCGAAGTTCTTCTACCTGCGCGGCCTCCTGCGACAAGATTACAAGGACACTCGCGGCGCGCTCGAGGATCTGCGCCTCGCGGTCGAGCTCTGGCCGCATCGCGACAACCCGGCGGTGGCGCCGCTCGAGGATTTGGCTAGCGAGGCGGAGGACCGCGGTGCGCTCGAGGCGCTGCTCGCGCGCGTCAGGCTGCCGCGACCCTAGCCATGGTGTCGCCCGCGTTCAGGTCTCTTCCGGCGTTCCTCGCGTCGACGGCGCTCGCCGCGGCGTGGACGCTGTTTGCGGGCAAGGATGTCAACTGGGACCTCCTCAACTACCACTACTACGCGCCTTTCCAGCTGCTCGCCGGCCGGCTGGAGCAGGATTTCTTCGCCGCCAGCGCACAGGGCTACCTCAATCCGCTGGGCTACCTGCCGTTCTATCTGATGGTGGCAGGCGGCTGGCACGCCGTAGTCGCGTCGCTCGTCCTCGCCGCGCTTCACGCCACGAGCGTAGGCCTGCTCTACGTCATCGCCGGGCGGCTCTTCGCTCACCTCGCCGGCCGCGAGCGAATCGTCATGGCGGCCCTCGCGACCGCTCTCGGCGCCGCCACCTCGGTGTTCTGGATGACGATCGGCGGGTCTTTTCTCGATCCGCTGCTCGTTCCGCTCATGCTGGGCGGCTTGGCTCTGCTGCTCGACCCGGCGCAGGGCAGCGCGCGCAGGGCGTTCGGCGCGGGTGCGCTCTTCGGCGCCGCGAGCGCCCTCAAGTACTCCAATGCGTTCTTCGCGCTTGCCGCCTTGCCGCTCGCCTTCACATGCGCCGACCCGAAGGGCGGCGGACGCCTGCGCGCCGGTCTTGCATACGTCGCCGGAGGCGCGGTGGCGCTCGCCGTGCTCGCCGGGCCATGGTTCCTCGTGCTGTGGCGCGAGTTCGGCAATCCGGTATTTCCGCTGATGAACGCCTGGTTCGAGTCGCCTCACGCGCCGGCGGTGAACATGATGAGCGAGCGGTTCAAGGCTGGCGGCTTGGCGGCCGCCCTGGCGTTTCCGCTTCGCGTCGCGACGCTCGATCCGCTGCTCTATATAGAAACCTTGGCGCCAGACATACGCTTTGCCGCGCTTTCGGTCGCTTCGCTTGCCCTCGCCGGCGCCGCGGTACTGGGTCGCGCACCCGCTCGCTCAGGCTTCACGGCTGTCGACTGGCGGCTCTTCGCCTTCTTTGCGACCGCGGGTGGGCTCTGGCTCGTGACCTCCGCGAACGGACGCTACGGGCTCGTCGTTCTGTTACTCGCGGGCGTCTGCCTGGCGCGCGTCGTGGAAAGGCTGCTGCCGGCGGTGGCGACGCGCATCATGCTCGGCGTGCTGCTCGTGCTGCAGGTCGCGATGGCGGCGCTTGCCTCGCCGACCCGGTGGCACTGGATCGAGCCGTGGTCCAGCGAGTGGCTCCCGTACCGGGCGCCCGAGAAGGCGAGGGCCGAGCCGGCCCTTTACCTCACGGTCGAGGACCTGCCGGTGGCCGTCGTCGCGCCGTTTTTCCATCCGGGAGCTTCCTTTGTCAACTTTCGCGGGCAGTACAGCGTGCCGACCGACTCGCCGAAGCTCGCCGCGCTGCTCGAGCGCCACCCGGGCAGAGTTCGCGCGCTCGGACGCAGCCTGCAGGGCCTCGGGCCGGACAGCCGACCGCTGCCCAGGATGCTGCGTTTCTACGATTCGGTGCTTGGCCGAATCGGATATCGCCTCGATCTCACCGATTGCTTCACCGTGCAATGGTCGCCGCAAAGCGAGGACTGGCTCTCGCGCGTGGCGAACGCGCTCGCCCCGCGGCGAGACTCCGCTCCGCGGCACTTTTCTGCGGCGAGTTGCGCGCTTGTCCCGGCGCCGCGCTCTGCCGAGATGCTCGCGGCCGAGCGGCGCGTGTCGCAGCTCTTCGACCGGGTCGAGAAATCGTGCCCGCGGTTATTCCGCGGCCAGACCGCGGTCACCGACACTCTGGGCATCGGCTGGTCGCGCGTCTACCCAGCGCTCGACGCACGGCTGGAAACCGACGGCGAGCGCGTGGTTCTCTACCACATCCTCGAGCAGCGCGAATCGCACCTCGGGCGCCTCGCCGACTGGGACGGCGGAAGCGTTGCGGGCGTCTGCCGCTAGCTCTTCAGTCGAGCCGCCAGGTCTCGCCGCGCGCGTCCTGGCTGACGAGCCGGGCGCTGGGGAACCGGCGCCGTATCAATTGCTCATCCAGTCTCGGGCCGAGGCTGAAGAAGTACCAGACCTTGTCGCGCAGGAACGGGTCGTTCTGCACGAAGTCGGCGGTGTAGTTCGCCGGGTCGTAGCGCACGAACACGATCTGCCGCACGCTGGCGAGGCTTGGCGGCCGGTTGGCGAGATGCGCGGTCACGTAATCGTGGATTTGAGCGACGCGCAGCGCTGTGGCGAGAACGGCGGACAGCAGGGCGAGGCCGGCAATGTAGCGCGCTAGGCCCGACCAGCGTAGCGGCGCGTCCGCCGCGAGCGCAATCGCCGCAAGCACCGGGAGTGCACCCCACGCGGAGTGCAGGTAGCGGGCGCCCCAGCCATAGCCCTGGTCGAAGCCCACGAAGAGGAAGCCGGCGAAGGTGCTGACGAGCGATATCCCGAGAAGGCGCGCGCCGGCGATCCGGCGCGACAGCCACCAGCCCGCCGCGGCGAAGAGCAGCAGGCCCGGCACCGCCCAGCACCAAAGGCGCGCCAGCTCCGCTAAGCGCGTCGCGAGCTGCCGCTCCCCCGGTTCCGCCAGCGCGCTTTGCACGCGCACGAACCATTCCCAGAGGAAGTTGGCGACCCGCTGGTGCGCAGCCGTGTCGGTGTAGAGGCTGTAGTGCGTCGTTCCCTGCACCCCGCTCAGCACGAGGGCCCAGCCTAAGCCGAGGAAAGCGCCGAGCGGCACGTAGCCCGCGGCGAGCGGCAGCAGGTGGCGAAGCGGCTGCGGCTGGAGCGCGAGCCATACGACCCAGGGGAGCGCGAAGAGCGCATGCGGCACGGGGTTGTGCAGGGCGAGCGCCCATGCGCCCAGCAGGCCGGCGAGAAAAAGCCGCAGCGGCGTGCGGCCGAGAACCAGCCAGGCGAAAGCGAGGTTGAGCAGCAGGTGCGCCGTCATGGAGAAATACGTAATCGCCATCGCGGTGAAAGCCGGGGAGCCGAGCGCGAGCAGCATCGCCCAGCCGCGCGCCTGCTTCGCTCCGGAGAGCCGCTCGGCGAGCGCGCCCATCACTACAAGCGCGGCGGACGCAAGGAGCGGGTTGCACGCCCACGGAATGCCGAGCGCCGTGAACGGCGCGAGCAGCAGCGCGAACCCGGGCCAGTACGCCGACGCGACTTCGCCCGTCTGGAGCGACCCGAAGAGAAAGTGGTTGAGATAGATGGGCGGGATCAGCCGGCCGACGAGGTCGGGCGGAAACTGGCCGGTGAGGCGGCCCTCGGCGAAGACGCGGCTCTGGAAAAGCGCCGCGTACTCGTCCTGCGCGAGCGGGTAGTTGTGCTCGACATAGAGGCAGCCGAGGCACAGCGCGACAAAGGTGACGCCGGCGGCGTGCCAGGGATGGCGCGACAGCGTGTCGACCAAGCGCAGGCCCGCGTGCCCCACCGGCCCGAAGCACGCAGTGAGCACGAGGCCCATCAGGAGCAGGGAGCCGGCGACGTCCTGCGTGCGCAAGAGGTACTGGAACAGCCAGAAGCGCGACGGCGTGCCGGGATACCCGGTGTAGTCGGCTATCACCACAAGGCAGATGACCGCGACAGCGAGCAGCGCGACTACGAGCACGCGCAACGGCTCGACCGGCAGGGCAGCGAGTGCGGCGCCCGGCTGCGTCACGCGCGCCGGCCGAGCGCGATGAGCTCGGCGTAGCTCGCCGCGCAGGCCTCCCAGGACCAGTGCTCGGCGGCGTAGGCGGCGGCTGCGGCGCGCAGCGCCCCCGGAGCGAGCGCAAAGGCGCGGATGCGCGCTTCCCAGCGGGCCGCCGCATCCGGCCCGTCCAGCGGCTCGGCGAGCAGCGCCCCAGGCGCCTGCGGCAGCGCCGAGGCGGTTTCGGCGCCGACCAGGGCCGGCGTCCCGCAGGCTATCGCCTCCTGCACGACGAGCGGAAAGCCCTCGCCCTGACTCGGTAGCACGAGCAGATCGGCAGCCTGGTAGAGCTCCGCGAGCCGGGCGCCCGAGCGGTCCCGGAAGACCGAGACCTGGGGCAGCGCCCAGCGCTCCGGATCGAGCGGCCCCCAGCCGGCGAAAAGCCAGCGCGCGTCCGGCATCCGCGCTGCGAGCGCGCGGAGCAGCGGCAGGCCCTTCTTCTCCACGAAGCGTCCGACGAAAAGAAGGAGCGGCGTGCGCGCGTCCGCCTTGAGCTCCGAGCGCAGCGCCGCGCGGCGCGCCTCGTCGACAGGATGGAACAGCGCGCGATCGACCCCGTTCGGCACTAGCGCGGGCGCGGCGCGGAAGCGAACGAAGCTCGAGAAATAGCGGCGTACCACTTCGCTCACAAAGATCACCTGGCTGGCGCCGCGCAGGACCTGCCGGCCGAGCAGGCGGTAGGCAAGCGACATGAGGCCGCGGAGGATGCGGCTGCGATAGGGCACCATGCCGATGTGCTGCGTGACGAGCACCGGCCGCCGCGCCAGCCGGGCCGCGGCGTAGGCGACAAGGCTCGGCAAGTACAGGCAGTCGTGGATATGCACGACGTCCGCCTGCCGCACCGCGGCAGCGAGGCGGCGAAGCGCCCCCGGCGACCATAGCGGGAAGGGGATGCCGAGCGCGCGCTCCACGCCGTTCCAGCTTCGAGCCGGGACGCAGGCGACCCCCGCGATCGCGGGCGCGGGATCGCAGTCGCTCGCATGCCAGGCGATCTCGATGCCGTGCCGCGCCGCGAGGAAGCGAGCGATCTCGCCGGCAACCAGCTCGATGCCGCCGCGGTGCGCAGGGAAGTAGTGGGTGACGAGGGCTAGGCGCATCAGCGTCGCAGCGCGAAGCTCCAGCGGTCGTTGACGAGGAAGTTGGTCGCAAGGAGCAACAGCGTCACGATCAGGCTCGCGGCGAGATACCACACGCCTAGGAGCGATACCAGCACGTACATGAGGCCGAGGTTGGCGGCAAAGCTGGATCCCATGGTGGCGAAATAACGCGGCCATTCGATGCCCGCACGCGCGCGCGGCGTGCGAAAGGTAATTAGCTTTTGCAGCCAGAAACCCGCGGGGGTAAGGGAGAAGAACGAAATCATCGTGGAAACGAGGTAATGCAGTCCGAGCGCGGAGGTCAGCAGCCACAGCAGCGCCAGGTTGAGCATCGTGCAAGCACCACCCACCACGGCGTAGCTCAGGAATTTCACCGTGCGCGCCTCACCTTGTTTTGCGCGCCTCGATCAGAAGGCAGCCGAAGCGGCCGCTCGAATCACCGCGCACGCCGGTGTTGATCGCGGCGGCAAAGGCCGTGGCGACCCAGTGCGGCAGGCGCAGGCGCCTGTCGCGCAACTGCATGGCTCGCTGGATGTCAATCGGCTGCAGCCGCTCGCGTGCAAGCGTGTACAGGATGCCGGCAGTAAAGCGCGACAGATTTTCCCAGCGTTGGACTTCACGCGCGCTGAGATACGGGGCTGCCGCAACGACCCGCAGGCCATGACGCTCGAGGCAAGCGCGCCACTGCCCTTCGTCCCAATAGCGGCGATGCGCGCAGCGCCGGTCGATGCGACGCAGATAACGCTCGCGGTTCCCGCCGAGGAGTGGCCCGGCGAGGCATTCATGAAAGCCGGCGGCGGGAACGGTGAAAAGAAAGCAGCCAGCGCTGCGCAGCAGGCGTGCGGTTTCGGCAATCACCGGCTCGAGATCGTCGATATGCTCGAGCACGGAGTTGGAGAACACGAAGTCGAAGGCTGCGTGGGGTTCCGGGATGCGATCGCCGGCGACCGTGTGCACGCGCTGATAGACGCCGGAGGCGAGCGCCGCGCCGGTCTCGAGCGGATCGATGTCCACGCCGACCAGGCGCGCGGGCGAGCGCGAAGCCTCCAGCAGAATGGCCATCAGCTTGCCGTCGCCGCAGCCAAGGTCGAGGCCGGCGCCGTGCGGCATGCCGTGGCGCAGCAGGGCGGCGAGCTCGATAGCGCGCCACCACGCCGTGGCAGGCTGGAAGGGGTTTTCGGCAAGCAGCCTAACGAGGAGCTGCCGCTCGATTTGCATGCATATCGTTCGTTTGCGGGGCGCGCTCGAAGATTTCGTGCTGCATGCGCAGCACGGCGAGCGCATCGGCGGCACTGATGCCGCGCGGCTCGCCACCCGAGCGCACGGCGGCGGCGAAGCGCCGGAAAACTTCGTCGTTGCCGTAGAGCAGCGCGCCGGCAAGATGGCGCGGCCCGCTCACAAAGTGCTGGATCCAGTGGCCCCAGGTCGCGGCGAGCGAGGTGCGCATCACGGGCCAGGTCGTGTGCGCGCCGTCGTTCGGAATGCGCAGATAGATGTCGCGAAAGACGTCGACGTCGCCCAGGCAGCGCTCGCCGCCCACCGAAACGTGCCACTCGCTGAGCGGCGCCTCGAACGCCATGTCGAGCTTGACGGGAATGCGGAGACGCCCGGCACTGTAATGCGCCGAAATCCACGCCGGCGTGCGTTTGCCGAGCGTGCTCGGGTGCACCTGCGCGCCCCGGAACTCGAGCGGCGCGGGCGCAATCGCGCGCAGCAGGTAGAACATGTGCGGACTCTCGTCGTAGTAGAGGCCGAGCGGCAGCTCTTCGTACCACGCCGGCAGGCGGCGCGAAGGGTTGCCAAGCTGCTGGGCGTGAATGAAGCGCACTTCGCCGTAGCGGCCCGCCTGAAGGTCGGCGAGCAGCCGGCGGGTAGAGCGCGCGAACTGGAAATTGTGGACCACAGCGAGGACGCGACCGCGGTCGCGCGCCAGCGCGACGAGCGCCTCGCCTTCTGCCGGATCCAACACGAAGGGCTTTTCGGTAAGCACATGGCGCCCGAGTGTGAGCGCCTCGCGGATGAGGGCGCCGTGCGAGGCGGGGCTCGTCGCCACGGTGAAAGCCTCGACTTCGTCGAGCCACGGGATGTCGGCAAGCCGCTCGCCGGCGTGGTGGCGGCGCAACCCGAGGCGTTCGGCCACGGCGCGCGCCCGGTCGCTTCGCCGGTCAACCACGCCCACTAGGTCGAAAGCCTTGTCGGCGCGCACGGCAGGCAGATGGCGATTCATGCCTACCCATCCCAGGCCGACGGTCGCTACGCGCAGTGGCAGCGAGGCGTTCGATTCGATCACTATCTCCACTGGCTGAAGCGGGAGCAGAGAGGCAGCACGATCGGCATCATTGGACGGCGCCTAAGGTAATTGAATCAGATGAGGAGGGACAATTGCTCGCTCAGCCCGCGAAGAACAGGATGAGAAAGCTGACGAGGAAGAGATCCCGGTGTGGCCAAGGCATGACTTTCTTCTATTGTTTTGTCTTGCTTCCCGGCAGGATACCGGGAAACTGCCCTGGCGAGAGTGACGAAAGTCAGACGCCGGGGCGGCGCTGCTCGAACTCCCAGGCGTCGCTCACGATTGTGTCGATCTCGGCGCGGGTTGCCCGCCAGCCAAGCACGCGCTTCGCTTTGGTCGCGTCCGCTACGAGCGAGGGAGGATCCCCCGGGCGTCTCGGAGCTTTGTTGAGCTTGATCTCTTTTCGGGTGACCCGGCGGGCGGCCTCGATCACTTCCAATACCGTTGCGCCGTCGCCGTTGCCGAGGTTGAAGCAGCCGTAGGTTCCGCGCGCCGCCAGCCAGTCGAGCGCACGAACGTGCGCATCACACAGGTCCGCCACGTGGATGTAGTCGCGCACGCAGGTGCCGTCCCGCGTCGGGTAATCCGTGCCGAACACCGATACCGGGGTGTCTTTCGCCGCGGCGCGCAGGACCAGCGGAATGAGGTGCGTCTCCGGGTCGTGGCGCTCGCCAAGCCCGGCCTGCGGATTGGCGCCCGCGGCGTTGAAGTAGCGAAGGACCGCGGCCTTGAGCCCGTAGGCGGCGCAGCATTCGGCGAGCATGCGTTCCATGGCGAGCTTGGTGGAACCATAAGGGTTCACGGGCTCGGTCGGATGCGCCTCGTCGATCGGCAGCCGCTGCGGGTTGCCATAGACCGCTGCGCTGGACGAGAACACCAGCTTTCCCACGCCCGCCTCGCGCATCGCGCGCACCAGGGCGGCCGTGCCGGCGACGTTGCGCGTGTAGTACTTGAGCGGGTCGGCGATCGACTCGGCGACCAGGCTCGCAGCGGCGAAATGGACCACCGCTTCGGTGCGATTTTCTTCCAGTAGTTTTGAAGTCGATCCAATGTTGGCGATGTCCCCTCGCACGAGCTTCGCCCCGCGCACTGCATCGGCGTGACCGGTGGACAGATCGTCGAGCACGGTGACCTCGTCGCCGCGATCGGCGAGCAGCTTCACCATGTGCGAGCCGATGTAGCCGGCCCCACCCGTCACCAGGATCCTCATTCGAAGCGCAGCGCCTCGACCGGATTCAAGCGCGCCGCCTTGCGCGCGGGATAGAAGCCGAAGAAGACGCCGATCACGAAGGCGAACGCGACCGCAAGGGCGACCGCCTGGGGCGAAAGCACGATGCGCCAGCCGGCGAGCTCGGCGATCAGCAGCGAGGCGCCGATGCCGAGCGCGACGCCGGCGAGGCCGCCGATCAGCGAGAGGGTCACCGCCTCGACCAGGAACTGGCCGAGGATGTCGCGCATGCGCGCGCCCACGGCCATTCGCAGCCCGATCTCGCGCGTTCGCTCGGTGACCGAGACCAGCATGATGTTCATGATACCGATGCCCCCCACGAGGAGAGACACCGACGCCACGGCGGCGAGCAGCAGCGCGAGCACGCGGCTCGAGGCCTCCTGCGCCGCCATGACTTCGGCGAGATTGCGCAGCGAGAAGTCGTCGTCAACGCCCGGCTGCAGGCGGTGGCGCTGGCGCAGCAGCGAGCGCACCTGGGCTTCGACCGCCTTGGTGTTGACGCCGTCGGCGGCCTTCACCCAGATCGTGCCAACGGTCCGGTTGCGCGCCGCGCTCGCCGTGCCGAGCACGCGGCTGCGCGCTGTCTTGAGCGGCACGAGCACCAGGTCATCCTGGTCGGTACCCATCAGGCTCTGGCCCTTGACGTCGAGCACGCCGATCACGGTAAACGGCACGCGCTTGATCCGGATGGACTGGTCGAGGGGATCGGCGTCGCCAAAGAGCTGCCGCGCCACTGTCGCGCCGATCAGGCAGACCTTGGCCGCGGCCGCCATCTCGGCAGGCTCGAAGCTGCGTCCGGCGGCGAGGGGCCATTGCCGCACGTCGAGGTACTCGGGCGTAGTGCCGTAGATCTGGGTCGACCAGTTGGTATTCCCCCAGATCACCTGCGCGGCGCCGCGCAGCGCGGGCGCGGCAAGCGCCTCGGGGATCTCGCGGTTGATCGCCGCCACATCGTCTTCGGTGAGCGTCGAGGCCGAGCCAAAGCCCAGACGCACGCCGCCGGCGGTGGTCGACCCGGGCGTGACGAGGAGCAGGTTCGAGCCGAGCGCCCGGATCTGCTCCTCGACGCGCGCCTGCGCGCCCGCGCCGACCGCGATCATGACGATCACCGCGCCGACGCCGATCACGATGCCGAGCATGGTGAGCGCGCTGCGCAGCTTGTTCACCGCCAGGGCGCGCAGCGCAATGCGCAACAGACCGGCGAAGTTCATGCCGCCAGGGCCTCGTTTCTCTCGTCCTGCACCACGCGTCCGTCGCGAAATCCGAGGATGCGGCGCGCGAAGCGTGCGATATCGGCCTCGTGCGTCACGAGCACCACGGTCATGCCCTGGCGATTGAGCTCCTGGAGCAGCGCCATGATCTCGAGGCCGGTGCGCGAGTCGAGCGCGCCGGTCGGCTCGTCAGCAAGGATGAGGAGGGGCTCCGTGACGAGCGCGCGCGCGATCGCCACGCGCTGCTGCTGGCCCCCCGAGAGCTGCGCCGGATGATGGTGGGCGCGCTCGCCAAGCCCGACGCGCTCGAGCATGGCTCTTGATCTCTCGACTCTCAGCTTCTTGTCCATTCCGGCGTACACGAGCGGCAGCTCGACGTTCTCGATCGCCGGGGTCCGCGCGAGCAGGTTAAACTGCTGGAAGACGAAGCCGATGTTGCGGTTACGGACCGCGGCAAGCTCGTCTCCTGCGAGCTCGGAAACCGGCTTTCCGTCCAGGATGTACTGCCCGCTCGTCGGCCGGTCGAGGCAGCCGAGCACGTTCATGAAGGTGGACTTGCCCGACCCGGAAGGACCCATCACGGCGACGAACTCGCCCTTCCCGATGTCCACGCTGACGCAGTCGAGCGCCTGGATCTCGGTGTCTCCCATGCGGTAGATCTTCACCAGATCGCGGGTGTGTATGAGCATCAGACGAACCGCATCAGACTCGCCGCGTCAGAAGAGCCGCATGCGCGGCAGGCCGCCGGCCGGGGACGGCGTGGATGCACGCGTATCGGCGGTCCCGACGATGACCTCGGAGTTCTCGCCGAGCCCGCTCACGACTTCGGTGCTCAAGCCGTCGCTCAAGCCCAGGCGCACGTCGACCGGCTTGGGCGCGCCGTCTTCGAGCACGTAGACGCGGCCCGCCGTGGACGGGCCGCGCGCGCCGGACTCGGCGAGCAGCCGCTCCCACGCCGGGCGCTGCTCGGCGGTGAGGATCTCGGCGATGCGCGTATTGGTCTCGGCGCGGATGCGCTCCACTTCCTTGCGCCGGTTGCCGTCGCCTTTCATGTCGCGCACGCGGGCGAACTTCTGGCGCGACTCGGAGAAGATCTCGTCGAGCTGGACGCGCTGCGCTTCGGTGGGCTTGAGGTCCTGCTGGATCCGGCTGCGGAATTCCTGCACCGCCTGGCCGCCCGCCTGCGGCGGGGGCGCGTCGCTGGGCGCTCTCACGTCGACCGCCCCCGCGGGCCTGAAGCGCAGGGCCGCATTCGGCACCTTGAGCGCGTCGGCGCGGGTTTCCACCGCGACACGCACGTTGGCGGTCATCCCCGGAAGGAGCGCGAGGTCCGGGTTCATCGCCGAGATCACCACGGTGTAGCTCACGACGTTCTGCACGTTCTGCGGCGCCTTGCGGATTTGCCGAATCTCGCCCGAGAAATTGCGCCGCGGGAAAGCGTCGACCGCGAAGCTCGCCGCCATGCCGACGCGGAGCCGCCCGACATCGGCCTCGTCGATCGCCGCCTCGACCTGCATGTCGCGCAGGTCCTTCGCGATGGTGAAGAGCACCGGCGCCTGGAGGCTCGCGGCCACGGTCTGGCCGGCGTCGACGTTGCGCAGGATCACGGTGCCGTCGACCGGGGCGCGGATGATAGTGCGCTCGAGGTCCACCTCCGCCTGCTTGAGGAGCGCTTCGCGCTGCTTGACCGCCGCGCGCGCGCTCGCCACCTGCGCCTCGCTCACCTTGATTTGCGCCTCGACCGCTTTCAACTGCTCGCGCGTTGTGTCGAGCACGACCTGCGCCTTGTCGAGCTCGGCCGCAGAGATGAATTTCTTGTCCACCAGCGCCTTTTTCCTTGCCATATCCCTCCGGGCCTCGGCGAGCGTGACCTTCACGCGCCCGAGCTCCGCCTGCTGCGCGGCGAACCCGGAGCGGGCGACCGCGACCGCGCCCTCGGCGGCGTCGACGTCGGCGCGCGCCTGGTTGACGCGCAGCTCGAAGGTCGCCGGGTCGATGCGCGCGATGACCTGGTCCTTCTTCACCGCGGTGTTGAAGTCCGCGTAGATTTCCTTGATCTGACCGGAGATCTGCGAGCCGACCTGAACCGTGGTGACCGCGTTCAGCGTGCCGCTCGCCACCACGACCGCGGCAAGCGGTCCGCGCTCGACCTTGGCGAGGCGGTATTTGACCTCGCCGTTGCCGTCGCGCGACTGCAGCCAGTACCAGCCGCCGGCGGAAAGCGCCACGGCAGCCAGTCCGAGCCCGATCTTGATGACAGGATTCACGCGTTTCTCAATTTACCGCTTGGACCGCATGGCGGGCAAAAGGATCGCCCTCACGACTGCGCCTTTGTAACGCTTTGTTCAGCGCGCGGTGCGCCGGAATACCCCGGATTTGCCTCCGTATTTCTCGTCGAGGCGCAGGTCGGTGAGCGTCATCCCCCGGTCGACCGCCTTCACCATGTCGTAGATCGTAAGCAGCCCGACGGCGGCCGCCGTCAGTGCCTCCATCTCGACGCCGGTCTGGCCGCGACACTCGACCCGGGCGGCGATCCCTATGGTCGATTTCTTTCGGTCAAGATTGAAGTCGACCGCCACGCGGGTGAGCGAGATCGGGTGTGCAAGCGGAATCAGCTCGGCGGCGCGTTTCGCGGCCTGCACGGCAGCGATGCGGGCGACGCCGAGCACGTCGCCTTTCCTCGCCTTTCCCGCGGCGACGAGGCGAAAAGTCGCCGGCCGCATGCGGATGCGGCCCGAGGCGACGGCGACGCGGTGCGTGGCGGGCTTCGCTCCCACATCGACCATGTGGGCAGAACCTTCGGCGTCGAAATGTGTCAATGCCTTGGCTCGCATCTCGGGCGCTATCATAAACACATGCGGTTTTTCGCCGTTTTCCTGGCCGTCATCGCCATCGGAGCATCCGCGCAAGGGCTTCCCGACCTCGGCGGCGCCGGCGACGCCGGGCTCGCGCCGCAGACCGAGCGGCGCATCGGCGAGAGCATCATGCGCGAGATCCGGTTCCGCGATCCAAAGTACCTGGACGACCCGGAGGTCACCGACTACCTCAGCACGCTCGGCGCACGGCTCGCGCAGCACGCCGCCGGCGCGCGCCAGGATTTCGAATTCTTCGCGATGCGTGACCCGACGATCAACGCATTCGCGATGCCGGGCGGTTTCGTCGGCGTGCATACCGGGCTCCTGATGGCGGCAGAAAGCGAATCGGAGGTCGCCTCGGTGCTCGCGCACGAAATCGCGCACGTCACTCAGCGGCACATCGCGCGCATGCTCGGCCAGCAGCAGCAGATGCAGCTGCCGATGCTCGCCGCGATGGCCGCCGCCATCCTGCTCGGCGCCTCGCGCCCCGACCTCGCCGCGGGCGCCGCCGTCGCCGCCCAGGCGGGCGCCGTCCAGACGCAGCTCGCCTACTCGCGCGATTTCGAGCGCGAGGCCGACCGCATCGGCTTCCAGGCGCTCGAGGGCGCGGGGTTCGACGTGCATGCGATGGGCGGCTTCTTCGAGAAGATGCAGCGCGGCATGCGCCTCGCCGACGACGGCTCGGTGCCGGGATACCTGCGCACTCACCCGATCACCACCGAGCGCATCGCCGACGCGCAGAACCGCGCCGCGAGCCGGTCTTACCGGCAGCATCTCGACAGCCCGGAGTTCCATCTCGTGCGCGCCAAGCTGCGCGCCACATCGAGCGATGCGCGCAGCGCCCTCGAGTACTTCCAGGGCTCGGTGCGCGAGCGGCGCTATGCCTCGGAGTCCGCCGCGCGCTACGGCCTTTCGAGCGCGCTGCTCCGCGCGCGGCGGCCCAAGGAGGCGCAGGCTGAGCTCGACCGCGCGCGCGCGGCGGGCGCCGCCGGCCCAATGGTGGAGACGCTCGCGGGGCGCATCCGGCTCGCGCTCGGCGATCGCGCCGGCGCGGCGACGCTGCTCGGCGAGGCACACGCGCGCTTCCCGCAATCGCGGCCGCTGCTCTATGCGCATTCCGAGGCGCTGCAGGAAGCCGGCCGCAACAGCGAGGCGCAGACTCTCCTCACCGACGCGCTGCGCGTGTACCCGCGCGATCCCCGCCTGCACCAGCTGCAGGCGAAAAACTATGCCTCGCTCGGCAAGCGCCTGCTGCAGCACCAGTCGCAGGCCGAGGTCTACGCGCTGCAGGGCAGCTTGCCGGCGGCGATCGAGCAGCTGCAGATTGCGCGCACCGCCGGTGACGGCGACTTCTACCAGCTCTCGGTGGTGGATGCGCGCCTCAAGGAGCTTCGCGCGCAGCACGCGCAGGAGCTCAAGGACGCGAAGCGCTAGCCAAGGACGCTAGTCTTGGGCGGCTGGTAGTAGGCCTCGTACAGCAGATCGAAGGTCTTCTCGGCTTCCGCCAGCAGCTCTTTCTCGCTGTTCGAGCGGCGCTGCGCGCCTTGCAGCAGCGTCTGCACGCCGGCGGCCTCGGCGACCGGGGTGCCGCGGATCTCGAGAAAGTGCACGATGCTGCCGATCTTGGCGAGCGCGGGGTTCTTCGTGAGGTCGAGCTTGACCAGCATCTCCTCGAAGGTGACGCGGGTCGTGCTGTTGCCGAAGTGCGCGCCTTCGAAGCCGAACGCGATGCTGTCCGCGGGCAGCGCCTCGCTCTTCTCGAGCCAGGTGAGCGTTGCCTCGGGATCGACGAAGCGGCGGATGAGCCACGAGCAGGCGAGGCGGTCGGCCCAGAGGGGCTTGCGCGTCACCCAGGTGCGCCCGAGCAGCGCCTCGCCCGGCGCGAGCGCGGGCTGCGCGTGCGCCGGGAAGAGGAGCCTGCGCACCTCCGCCTCCGCAGTCGCGAGCGCCTCTTCGGCGCGGCTGCGCGCCGCGCTCGGGAAGAAATCGAGCGCAGCGATCGCCTCGAACTCGCGCCGCTGCTTGTGCACCACACGCGAGATCGCGCTCGGGTCGCACTGACCGTAGCCCACGCGCAGGCTTTGGACGGTCTTGATCAGGTCGTCGTAACGCGCCGAGCGGTCGAAGAGCCGCTTGAACGCCGCCTGCTGCTCGGGCGAGGCCGCGTTCACCTGCAGCACGCTCGCCACGCCGTGGACCTTCGCGATGTAGTCGGCGAGCGTCTCGAGCGACTGGCGGTTCGCCGGCGTGTCGGGCAGCAGGTAGACGCCTTCGCGAATGACGGCCGCGCCAAGCGACTCCAGCGTGCGCAGCACTTGCATGCGCGCGGCCGGATCTTCGGTCGGAAGCTGCGCGATCGTGGTGAGCCAGCGCGACGGGCGCTCGGGCTGCTTCTCGCATTCCTGCATGCGGCATAATAACTTGCATGAAGCGAGCGCTTGTCGCGCTGTCCGGTCTCGCTGCCTTGGCGGCGCACGGCGCCGACGGCACTTTCACCGTCAGGATCCTCACGCCGGAAACGGCGCTCAAGGCTTCGCAAGCGGCGCTCAAGAGCTGCCGTGATAGCGGTTTTCAGGTTGCCGTGGCGGTGGTCGACCGCATGGGCGTGGTACAGGCGCTCGTGCGCGACCGCTATGCGGGTCCGCACACGCCCGACATGGCGACCGCGAAGGCCTATACCGCGGTGAGCTTCCGCACTAATACCACCGAGCTCGCGGAAGCTTCGCAGCCCGGGCGCCCGGCGAGCGGCATCCGCCACCGTCCCGGCGTCGCGGCGGTCGGCGGCGGGATGATGATCGAGGCAGGAGGGTCGCTCCTCGGGGCGATCGGCGTGTCCGGGGCGCCGGGTGCCCGCGAGGACGACGCATGCGCCGCGGCGGGCATCGCCGCGATTCGCGAAGACATCGAGCTGTGAAACAATCCTGCGCATGAAGGCGCGCTGGATCAGGCTGGGCGCCATCGGGCAGCGGGACTTCGATGCCGCGTATGCGGCGCTCGCCGCCGCGCAGCCGCGCGCGGCCGCGCCGGTGCTCGTGTGGGGCGAGGAGGCGGCGCGCTATCCCTTTGCGCTTATCGCGCCCCTCAAGTTCGCCCCCGGGCTGCGGCGCCGGTGGCTCCCGTGGGGCCTCGCCGCCGCGGTCGCGACCTACCGGCAGTTTGGCGTGCCGGCGTACCTGAACGACGAGCTCTTCCTGCACGGGCGCCACATCGCGCAAAGCCGCGCCGCCGTGATCGGCGAATGCGCGGTCATCGCTTCGAGCTTCTTGATGCGCTTCCCCGGAAGCTGTGTCGCCACGCCGTCGCTGGAGCTCGAGCACGCATTCCGCCTGCGCCTGGAAGCCCAGCACGGCTGGCAGTTCGACCATTCCTGGCCGACCGAGCTGGAAAATCGGGGTCAGAGCCCGATTTCCCCGCTAGGGACC
This sequence comes from Burkholderiales bacterium, assembly GCA_036258355.1. Taxonomy (GTDB): domain Bacteria; phylum Pseudomonadota; class Gammaproteobacteria; order Burkholderiales; family SG8-39; genus SCGC-AG-212-J23. The sequence goes on along the minus strand of DATADT010000286.1, from coordinate 1,641 downwards.
GAGCTTCCCTAGCTGCTGCTTCAGCCTCGACAGCGTCGACTCCGACCCGGCCAACCTCGCTCGTTCCTGCTCCACCACCTTGGCGGGTGCACGTTCGACGAACGAGGCGTTAGCTAGCTTAGCTTTGAATTTCGCTACTTCGCTTTCCACGCGGGCAATTTCCTTTGAGATCCGCGCGCGCTCTTCCGCCGGATCGACCTCGACGTGAAGCATGATCCGATGCGCACCGACCACCGCGACCGGCGACTCGGATGACGGCAGCTCGCCGACGGTGTGGACGGCCGAGGGCCTCACCAGCGCTTCGATCGCCGCGAGCAGCGCGCCGCCCGGGCGTCCGGTGATGTAGAACGGCACGCGCTGCTGCGGTGTGAGCTTCATCTCCGCCTTCAGATTGCGCGCCACGTTCACCACATCCTTCGCTATCGCCACCTCGCGCTCCGCCGCCTCGTCGATTTTTTCCGGCTGGAACTTGGGGTAGGGCTGCAGCATGACCGTCTCGCCTTTCTTGCCGGCAAGCGGAGCGAGCTTCTGCCAAAGCTCCTCGGTGATGAACGGGATGATCGGGTGCGCGAGGCGCAGCGCAGCTTCGAGCACGCGCACTAGGGTGCGCCGCGTGCCGCGCTGCACCGACTCGTCCGGATCCTGCAACTGGCGCTTGGCGATCTCGACGTACCAGTCGCAATACTCGTCCCACACGAAGCGGTAGATCGCGCTCGCCACGTTGTCGAAGCGGTATTCGGCGAATCCCTGCTCGACTTCGGCTTCCGTCTTCTGCAGCCGACTGATGACCCAGCGGTCCCACGTCGACAAGCTCGCCGGCTTGGATTCGTCCTGCCCGCAGTCCTTGCCTACGGTATTCAGAAGGACGAAGCGCGTCGCATTCCAAAGCTTGTTGCAGAAGTTCCGGTAGCCCTCGCAGCGGTTGAGGTCGAAGTTGAGGGTGCGCGCGAAAGTCGCGAGCGAGGCAAACGTGAACCGTAGCGCATCCGCGCCGAAGGCCGGGATGCCGTTCGCGAAGTGGCTGCGCACGTACCTCTCGGCCTTTTCCTTGTGCTCCTTCCGCAGAAGCCCGGCGGTTGATTTCTCCAGAAGAGAATCGAACTCGATGCCGTCGATGAGGTCGAGCGGATCGAGCGTATTGCCCTTCGACTTCGACATCTTCTCGCCCTCGGCGTCGCGCACGATGGCGTTGATGTACACGTGGCGGAACGGCACCTTGCCGGTGAAGTGGGTGGTCATCATGACCATGCGAGCCACCCAGAAGAAGATGATGTCGAAGCCGGTGACGAGCACCGAGGAGGGCAGGAACGTGTCGAGATCGGACGTCTTCTCCGGCCAGCCGAGCGAAGAGAACGGCACAAGCGCCGAGGAGAACCAGGTGTCGAGGACGTCCGGGTCCCGCTTCAGGGAAGAAGTGATGCGGTGCTTCTTCCGCACTTCGTCCTCGCTGCGTCCGACGAAGACGTTGCCCTTGTCGTCGTACCAGGCCGGAATCTGGTGGCCCCACCAGAGCTGCCGCGAGATGCACCAGTCCTGGATGTTCTCGAGCCACTCGTTGTAGGTCTTGGTCCAGTGCTCGGGGAAGAACCTGACCTCGCCCTTCGTCACCACCTGCAGCCCTTTGCGGGCGAGGCTCTCCAT
>DATADT010000285.1:0-2062 GCA_036258355.1 Burkholderiales bacterium | reverse complement strand
CTTTACCAGCAAGCGCTCGGTATGCGTCCAGGGGATCTGCTCGTTCACCTCGGCAATGATCGCTCGGCAGACGTCGATTGCCGGCACCAGGTAGTCGGCGGCGAGGCCGAGGCTGTATTCGCCCCGCGCGTTGGGCGGGCTCACCTGGAGCATCAGCACGTCGCAGCGGATTCTGCCGTCGCGGATCAGGGGTGCGAGCTGCGAATAAGGCACCGGCAGAATCTCGAGCGCGCCCGCGTCGGCGAGGGCGCGGTTGGTTCCGGTCCCGCAATAGGACGCAAGCCGGAGATGATCGGCGTGCTCGGGCTTCACGATCCCGGAATAGCTGGAGCCGAGGAAGCATCCCACTGCGCCGAGGTCCGCGCGTTGGGCAACGAGATTCTCGACCAGCGTTTGCGGCTCGGCGCACGCTTGTCCCCAGATGATCGCGTCTCCCGGCCGAATTACACTAGCGAGGTCCACCACGGGAGCGATTATGGCTGACGAACGAACGCTGGATCTCATCCTGCGTGAAGCGCGCTCGCACGGAAGGTTCCACGACCGGCCGGTGGACCCGGCGCTGCTGCGCGCCGCGCACGAGATCATGAAATGGGGGCCGACCACGGCGAACAGCCAGCCGGGGCGCATCTTTTACCTGTACTCGAAGGAGTCGCGCGAGAAGCTTCGCCCTGCGCTCTCGGCGGTGAACGTGGAGAAAACGATGAAGGCGCCGCTGGTTGCGCTCGTCGCCTACGACACTCGCTTCTACGAGCACTTGCCGCGTCTTTATCACAATCCCGATGCGATCAACTGGTACAACAAGCCCCACGTCGCCGAGCCGAATGCGTTCCGCAACTCGAGCCTGCAAGGCGCCTACCTGATCATCGCGCTGCGCGCGGTCGGCCTCGACTGCGGCGCGATGTCCGGCTTCGACAACGCCAAGGTGGACGCCGCTTTCTTTCCCGATGGGCGGCTCAAGTCCAACTTCCTCATCAACATCGGCTACGGAACGGGCGAGGGCCTGCCGCCGCGCAACCCGCGCTTCACTTTCGAGGAGCAGTGCCGGATTCTGTGAAGATGTAGTGCAGGACGAGCTGGTCGCGCACCGGGCCGGCGATGCGGAGCTTCACCGCCCACTCTCCCGTCATTTCGAGGTCCAGCCGGGCCTGGTACTCGCCCGGCTTGCTCGTCGGCTTTGCGTTGACCGGCTTTATGTTGTGCGCCATAGGCATGGAAGGCATGTCGGCGCCTACAGTGACTTGCGCTCCAGAGAGCGGTTGTCCGCCACGCAGCAGCGTGATGGTGCAGTCATAGACGAAATCCATGCCCGCGTACCTGCATTCGAGCTTTCCATCCAGCTTCTGCGCAATCGCAGGCCCCGGAAGAAGAATCAAAAGCGCTGCCAGCCATCTCATTTCCGGGTCCTCAGCCAGTGCACCGCGCGCTCGTCGAGCAGGCCGCGCGGCCGCCAGGCGAGGAGCAGGGCGACCAGGCCGCCGAAGACGATCATGCGGTAGCCCTGGAAGAAGCGCGTGCCTTCGAGGAGCCCCAGGTCGAGCGTCACGCCAAGGAGCGGCCCGAACACCGTGCCGAGGCCGCCGATGAGAGGGTAGGCGAGGCTGTGCACGCCGAGCATGATGTCGAAGTTGCGCGGCTCGATGTAGGTGTTGTGGTGCGCGAAGAGCGCTCCACCCAGCGCAGCGAGAGCGCCGGCGACGGCCGCGACCCCGAGCTTGAGCCGCACGACGTCGATGCCGAGCATCCCGGCGAGGTCGGGGTCCTCGCCAAGGGCGCGGATCGATGCGCCGAGCTTCGAGCGTTCGAGGAAGAGGAAACCCAGCACCACCAGCGCGAGCATGCCATAGACCATCAGCATGAACTCGAGCGGCTCGAGCCCGCGCTCGAACACCCAGCGGATGCCGCGGAAGCCTTGCGTGCCGTCCGGCCCAACGCGCTCGCCGCCGAGCTCGACCTGCCAGTGGAAGAGCTCGAACAGGATCCTGAGCATCTCGGCGGCGGCAAGCGTGGCCATGGCGAAGTGCACGCCCCGCAGCCGCAGCGTTGTGGCGCCGACGAGCGCCGC
>DATADT010000284.1:0-1933 GCA_036258355.1 Burkholderiales bacterium | reverse complement strand
TCACAGCGGTTCAATCCGAAATACGCCTACGTGCGCCAGTGCATCAGAGACGGCACGATCGGGCGGCCGGTGAGCGCGCTGGTGAGCCGGCACATCACGAGGAGCCTCGGAAGCAAGATCAGCGGCCGGGTGAAGCTCTCGCCCGCGGCGATGGAGTCCACGCACGACCTCGACTTCCTGCTCTGGTGCTTCGAACCTGCGAAGCCGGTGCGCGTGTACTCGCAGCAGAACTTCGGCGCGATGCAGGAAGCGAGCGGCCACCCGATCCCCGACACGCAATGGATCACCGCGACGCTGGACAGCGGCCTTACTTTCGTCGTCGGCGGCGGCTGGAGCCTGCCGCCGGGCTATCCCAATTTCTCCACCACCTGGATCGAGATGGTCGGCACCGAGGGTTCGGTGTTCGTGGACGACTCTCACCGCGACGTGGTGGTCAACACGATGAAGAAAGGGATGCAGCTTCCGATGTCCACCATGCCCGGCGAGTTCGTCGGGCACACCTACGCCGGCGCCATGGCGCCGGAAACGGTGCACTTCCTCGAGGCAGTGGTCTACGACCGCCCGGTGCTCGTCACCCCGGAGCACGCGCGCAGGGTGATGGAGGTCTACATCGCGGCCGATCTCTCGGCCGAGCGCAACGCGGCAGTCGATCTCCCGTGCGAAAAAACGCCAAGCGCATCGGCCTCGCGATCGTCGGCGCGGGCCGCGTAGGCCTGTTCCGCGGCGAGGTCGCCGCGCGCCACCCGATGGTGGACTTCATCGGGCTCGCGGACCTGAAGGAGGACCGGCTCGAGCTCGTCCAGAAGAAGACGCGCGCCGATTTCGCGACCACCGATTTCGAAGAACTGCTGAAACGGCCGGAGATCACCGCTGCGATCATCTCCACCGACGAGCACCTGCACGTCGAGCCTATTCTGGCGGCCGCGGAGCGAGGCTTGTCGCTTCTGATCGAAAAGCCGCTCGCCACGGAGCTTGCCGATTCCCAGAGAGTCCTGGATTTCATTACCCGTAAGAAAATCGATGCCGTCGTCGGGTACACGCAGCGCTTCCGCAGGCGCTGGCTCGCAGCGAAGGAGAAGGTGAGGACGGGGAGCCTCGGCGACGTGACGCTCGTGACCTCGCGCGCGTTCATGAACCGACTGGTCGCGCTCGACAACTACCAGCGAACGTCGGATCCCTCGAAGATCTCCCCCATGGTGATCTCCGGCACGCATGCGCTCGACATCGTCATGTGGCTGATGGAGGCGAAAAAGCCGGTCGAGCTCTACGCGCGCTCGGTGGACAAGGCCCTCGGGCCGCTGTGCAAGGGGATCGATGCAACCGCGGGAACGATCATCTTCGAGGACGGCAGCCTCTACCACGCGGCCATCTCCTGGGCGTTGCCGATCGTGTGGCCGGGGGCTGTGTACAGCCTGGAAGTGGGCATCAACGGCACCGAGGGGGTCCTCACCATCGACGACACCCACCGCGATATCGTGCTCGCGACGACCCGGTTCCAGGGAGAAGGCTATGCGCCCGATTCGCAGCGGCGGGTCGATTTTCTCGGCAGCTACCCGCCCGGCGACATGGCGCTCGGCGAGCTGCGCGGCCCGATGCGCGAGGAGACCGAGCAGTGGCTGAACCGCGTCTCTATGGACCTTCCGACCCAGCACGCGACCGCCGCGGAGGCGCACAATCGCCTGATGCTCACCAAGGCGTTCGACCTTTCGGCGAAACGCAGGAAACCCGTACCGCTTCCGATCACGGAGGAAACATGAAGAGACTTCTATTGCTGCTGGCCTTTGTTCCCGCGCTCGCCTGGGCCCAGTACCCGAACAAGCCGATCCGCATGATCGTGCCGTTCGCGCCGGGTGGCGCGTCCGACTTCGTCGGCCGCATTCTCCAGCCGCGCATGAGCGAGCTGCTCGGCCAGCAGCTGGTGGTCGAGAATCGC
>DATADT010000283.1:0-2264 GCA_036258355.1 Burkholderiales bacterium | reverse complement strand
GCGACCGTCACGCCGATCAGCCCGGTTTACACCAGCCACGAGGTCCGCTACCAGCTCGAGGACAGCGGCGCGCGCGCCATCATCTGCCAGGACATCCTGCACGAGAAGGTGACAAAGTCCGGCGCCGCGCCTGACCTTGTGATTGTGACCAACGTCAACGAGTACCTGCCGGCGCTGAAGCGGCTGTTTTCCAAGAAGGCGGAGATCCAAGGCAAAGTCCACTGGCTGCAGGACCTGCTCAAGAAGTATCCCGCTAAGCCGCCCGCGGTGACCATCGATCCGAAGACCGATCTCGCGGCGCTGCCCTATACCGGCGGCACCACAGGCAACCCGAAGGGCGTGATGCTCACGCATTACAACCTGGTCGCGGCGCAGGCCATGGCGCAGTCGGCGTTCTCGATCTTCGAGCAGGGCAAGGAAGTGATCCTCGCCTTCCTGCCCTTCTTCCACATCTACGGTCAGGTCGTGATCATGCTGCAGGGCCTGTGCCAGGGGAACCTGCTGGTGCTCTTCACCAGCCCCGATACCGAGGCGATCCTCGACGCGATGGAGCGCTACCGCGCCACCTTGTTCTACGGCGTGCCGACGCTCTACGAGTACCTGAAGGACCACAAGGACACCAACAAGGCGAACTGGAAGCGCCTGAAGCTCGTGCTGTCGGGGGCCGATACGCTGCACGAATCGACCATGCAGGGGTGGGCGAAGCGCACCGGCTCCAACATCATCGAGGGCTACGGCCTGTCGGAAACCTGCGCCACGAGCCACGTGAACCCGCTGCACCGGCCGAAGACCGGCTCCTTCGGCTGCCCGATCCCGGGCATGCAGGCGGCGGTGATCGACCCGGAGTCGTTGGAATTCGTGCCGCCGAACGAGACCGGCGAGCTAGTGCTGTGCGGGCCGAACGTGATGCAGGGCTACTGGCACCGCGCCGAGGAAAGCGCGCGCGCCTTCGTCGACAAGGGCGGCGTGCGCTGGATGCGCACGGGCGACCTGGTGCGCATGGACGACGAAGGCTATTTCCACTTCTACGACCGCTCCAAGGACCTCATCAAGTTCAAGGGGTACTCGATCTTCGCCAAGGACGTCGAGGACGTGCTCTACGGGCATCCGCAGGTGAAGGCGGCGGGCGTGATCGGGGTGCCGGATCCGGCTGTGGGGCAGCGCATCAAGGCCATCGTGGTGCTGCAGGGCGACGCGCGCGGCAAGCTCTCGGAGGACGAGATCAAGGCGTACTGCCGGCAGAGCCTCGCCGAGTACAAGGTCCCGCACATCGTGGAGTTCCGCGGCGAGCTGCCGAAGACCGACGTCGGCAAGGTCTCGCGCCGCGAGCTGCGCGACGAGACCAAGGTTTAGCCTTGGCGCCTTTCTTCGCCGTCGAGGCCCTGACCAAGCGCTTCGGCGGGCTCACCGCGGTCAACAACGTGAGCTTCTCGTTGCGGCGCGACGAGATCGTCGGCCTGATCGGGCCGAACGGTGCGGGCAAGACTACGCTGCTGCGCCTGATCACGAAGATCCTCAAGCCCGACGCAGGGCGCATCGTGTTCAACGGCGAGGACATCACCGCGTTGAGGCCCTGGGACGTGGTCGAGCGCGGGATTGCGGGCACGTTCCAGAACACGCGGCCGTTCCGCCACCTGCCGATCGTGGCTAACGTCATGGTGCCGCTGATGGCGCCACGCGCGCGCCGCGGCGGCGAGTGGGTCAAGCGCATCGAGGCGAAGGCGATGGATGCGCTGGAGTTCGTCGGCATCTCCGACATGGCGCTCGAGCCGGCCTCGGCGTTGTCGCAGGGCGATCTGAAGCGCCTCGAGGTCGCGCGCGCGATCGCCACCGAGCCGGAGCTCCTGCTGCTCGACGAGCCGCTCGGCGGCCTGAACCCGGCGGAGTCGGAGCTTCTCGCGAAATCGATCCGCCGCCTGCACAAGGGCGGGCGCTTCGGCCGGCTGCATTCCGAAGGTCCGGCGGTGCTGATGATCGAGCACAAGCTGAAGGAGCTGATGTCGATCGTGGACCGCGTGATCGTGGTCGACTACGGCGAGATCATCGCCGATGGCTCGCCGACCGAGGTGGTGAAGAATCCGAAAGTGATCGAAGCCTATCTCGGGAGCGAGCATGCCGCTGCTTGAGGTCAGGAACCTGCGTGTGCGCTATGACAAGGCGCAGATCCTGAACGGCGTGTCGCTCGCGGTGAACGAAGGCGAGCTGGTCGGCCTGGTCGGGCCGAACGGCGCCGGCAAGTCCACGCTGCTGCGCGCGATCTCGGG
>DATADT010000282.1:0-2311 GCA_036258355.1 Burkholderiales bacterium | reverse complement strand
GCCGATGTAGAGGATGGCGCGCTCCACCGGCGAGAGCCTGGAGAAGTCGCGGTCGAGGTGCGGCGCGATGAGCTGCTCGAGCTCCGCGGCCCGGCCCGCCACGCCGCGCACCAGGTCCTCGAGAAATTCGGTCTTCTCGTAGTCTTCGTTCGAGCGCGCCTCCACGAGCGGATCGCCGCCCGAGAGCTGCCAGGCGTAGAGCGCCTGCAGCGCGACCTCGCGCGCCTGCCGCCTAGCGTGCTTCATGGAGCTGCGACTTGAGGCGCGCCATCTCGACCGCGACGCGCACCGCCTCGGCGCCTTTCTCCAGGCGCGCCGCCGCCTGGCGCTCGTCGTCGGTCGTAAGGATCCCGTTCGCCACCGGCACGCCGAATTCCAGCATCACGTCCATCACGCCGCGCGCGGACTCGTTCGCCACCACGTCGAAGTGGTAGGTGTCGCCGCGGATCACCGCACCCAGGGCGACCAGCGCGTCGTAGCGGCCGGACTGCGCCATCCACTGCAACGCGAGCGGGATCTCAAGTGCTCCGGGCACGCTCACCACCGTGCATTGCGCGTTCAGCTTCTGCGCCTCGGCGCGCGCACCGTCGAGCAGCTTGCCGCAGATCTCTTCGTTGAACCGGCTGGCGACGATGCCGAGGCGCATCGTTCACCGCCCCGGCATGTCGGCGTAGCTTGTGACTTCGAGACCGAAGCCCGCCATGCTCGGCATCTTGCGCGGCGCGGCCATCAGGCGCATCCGGCCGACGCCGAGGTCGCGCAGGATCTGCGCGCCGATGCCGTAGAGTCGCAGGTCGAGGCTGCGCGCCGCCTTCGGCGCCCGCGCCTCGTCTTGGTTGCAGTTCATGAGCACCATCACGCCGGCCTGCGCCTGCCGGATCTCCTTCAGCGCCTCCCCCACGCCCCACGAATGCGTGCTTTGGCGCGCGTCGAGCAGGTCGAGGATGGAGAGCGGCTCGTGCACTCGCACCAGGGTGTCCGTCTTCGGGTCCGGTTTCCCGGCGACCAGCGCGAGATGGAGGGAACCGACCGCCAGGTCGCGGTACGACACCAAGTGGAAGCTCCCCCAAGGCGTATCGATGTCGCGCTCGTACTCGCGCTGCACCAGCGACTCGTTGCGGCTGCGGTACTCGATGAGATCGGCGATGGTGCCGATCTTCAGCTCGTGCCCGGCGGCGAACTGCACCAGGTCGGGCAGCCGCGCCATGGTGCCGTCGTCACGCATGATCTCGCACAGCACCGCCGCGGGGGTGAGTCCGGCCAGCCGCGCGAGATCGCAGCACGCCTCGGTGTGGCCGGCGCGCACCAGCACGCCGCCGCGCTGCGCGATCAGCGGGAACACGTGGCCCGGCTGGACGATGTCGTCCGGTCTTGCGTCCTTGCTGCAGGCCACCTTGATGGTCAGCGCGCGGTCGTGCGCCGAGATTCCGGTGGCGATGCCTTCGGCCGCCTCGATCGAGACCGTGAAGTTGGTGCCGTGGCGTGAGCGGTTCTGCTCGACCATCAGGCGCAGGCCGAGTCGCGCCGCATGCTCCTCGGTGATCGGCATGCAGATGAGGCCGCGGCCGTGCCTGGCGAGGAAGTTGACCTTCTCAGGGGTGACGAAGTCGGCGCCGAACACGAGGTCGCCTTCGTTCTCACGGTCCTCGTCGTCGACCAGGATGACGATCTCGCCGGCGCGGATCGCGGCGACGACCTCGCTGATGGGGCTGATGGCTGCCGTTTCCCGGCGCATCAGGCCATTTTACTCCTGCGCTTTGCCTTCCCCTGCTTTGCCTTCCCCTGCGCCGGCGTCTTCTCCGCCAGTCCGCTCGCGGATGCGAGCCGACTTGCCGGAGCGCGCGCGCAGGTAGTAGAGCTTGGCGCGCCGCACTTCGCCCTTGCGCTTGACCTCGATCGAGGCGATGAGGGGCGAATAGGTCTGGAAGGTGCGCTCCACGCCCTCGCCCGAGGACACCTTACGCACGATGAACGAGGAATTGAGGCCGCGGTTGCGCTTGGCGATCACCATGCCCTCGAAGGCTTGCAGCCGCTTCCTCTCGCCTTCGACGACGTTCACGTTCACCACCACCGTGTCGCCGGGCGAAAAGTCCGGCACCTCCTTCTTGAGGCGCTTGATTTCTTCCTGCTCCAGTGTCCGGATCAGATCCATGGTCAACCTCGCATTTCTTGCTTGAACTCATCCAGCAATGCCTGCTCTTCCGCGCGCAGCCTCCGTGCCGCCAGCAGGTCGGGACGGCGCAGCCACGTCCTGCCGAGCGCCTGCTTCAGCCGCCAGCGCCGGATCTCGGCGTGGTGCCCCGAGAGCAAG
>DATADT010000281.1:0-2386 GCA_036258355.1 Burkholderiales bacterium | reverse complement strand
CTCACGCCGGTGAAGTTCGGCATCGCGTTCACCACGGTGTCGATGAACCAGGCCGGGGCGCTGGTGCACATCTATACCGACGGCAGCGTGCACCTCAACCACGGCGGCACCGAGATGGGCCAGGGCCTGATGATCAAGGTGGCGCAGATCGTCGCCGAGGAGCTCGGCGTTCCGCTCGAGCGCGTGCAGATCACCGCGACCTCCACCGCCCAGGTGCCGAACACGTCGCCCACCGCCGCGTCGAGCGGCACCGACGTAAACGGCGAGGCCGCGCGCGCGGCATGCCGCGTTTTGAAGGAGCGCCTCGCGCCCTGGCGTGAAAAATTTCCCGAAGCGAGCCTTGCCCAGCTCGCGCGCGAGGCGTTCCTCGCGCGCGTGCCGCTCTCGGCCACCGGCCACTGGCGCACGCCGGAAATCCACTTCGACCGCGCAAGCTTCACCGGCGAGCCCTTCTACTACTTCGCCTATGGCGCCGCTGTTTCTGAAGTCGTGATCGACACGCTGACCGGGGAGTGGCGCCTGCTGCGCGCCGACCTGCTGCACGACGTCGGCCGCTCGCTCAACCCCGCGATCGACCGCGGACAGGTCGAAGGCGGGTTCATCCAGGGCATGGGCTGGCTGACGATGGAAGAGCTCGTGTGGGACGCAGGCGGCGCGCTCGCCACGCACGCGCCCTCCACCTACAAGATCCCGGTGGCGAGCGACTGCCCGCCGCAGTTCAACGTCTGGCTCTGGGAGCGCGGCGAGAACCTGCGCGACATCGCCTACCGTTCCAAGGCGGTGGGCGAGCCGCCGCTCATGCTCGCGCTGTCGGTGTTCCATGCCATCTACGACGCGATCGGTTCCACCAGCGATTCGCGCGACCCGGTGCCGCTCGAGGCTCCCGCGACGCCGGAGAACATCCTGAGGGCGATATGCCAATTGAAATCCTGATCGTCGAAACCCGCGGCTCGGCGCCTCGCGAAGCCGGCACCCGGATGTGCGTGGACGCCGACGGAATTCACGGCAGCATCGGCGGCGGCAACCTCGAGTACACCGCGCTCAAGATCGCGCGCGAGATGCTCTTGTCAGGCGAGAATTTCCGGGAGAGGAAGTTCGCGCTCGGCGATTCCCTCGGCCAATGCTGCGGCGGCAGCGTGACACTGCATTTCACCAAAAAGAATGTTCTCGCTCCTTCAGAGAAGAAGTTCTTTCATGTCGCACTCTTCGGCGCCGGGCACGTCGGCAAGGAAGTCGCGCGCATCCTGGAGCGCCTGCCCTGCCAGGTTACCTGGATCGATCCTCGGCCCGAAATCTTTCCCTCCACTGTAGGCAACAACGTGAAGGTCGTGATCGAGGAGGAGCCGGCCTGGATGGTGGACGAAGCGCTGCCCGGCGCGCACTACCTCGTCATGACGCACAGCCACGCACTCGACCTGGAGATCGTCGAGCGGGTGCTCAAGCGAAACGATGTGGCGTTTCTCGGGCTGATCGGCTCCAAAACCAAGGCCGCAAAGTTTCATCTCAGGCTGAAAGCGAAGGGGATCGATTCGTCGCGCCTGGTATGCCCGGTCGGGCTCTTCAAGGCGGGCAAGCACCCCGCCGAGGTGGCGGTTTCGGCCGTGGCGCAGCTACTCGCGCGGAGCGCGCAGGTGCCAGTCGGTAGCGCGCTGGAAAGCGTGGCCCGCGCGTAGCGCGGTGGCCTCATCGAGCGGCGGGGCGATGAGCTGCATGCCGATCGGCATGCCCGCCCTAGTGAAGCCGCCGTTGGCAACGACGACCGGAAGCCCGAGATAGCTGATCGGGCGCGTCAGGCGCACGAAGCGCCCTAGCATCTGCGCCGTGGCCTCGCCGGTCGATATGTCGGTCTCGGCGATCGTCGGCGTCTGGAACGCCACCACCGGTCCGTGTACGAGGTCCACCTTGGAAAACACGGCCTCGCAGAACGAGGCGATCGCAGGACCGCGCGCCTGCATCGCCTTCACGTAATCGAGGGCGAGCGTCGGGCGGCCCCTTTCCAGCCGCTCGCGCACCTGGGCCGAGTAGTCCTGCGGCCGGGTGCGGAACCACTCGTCGTGGAACGGATTTGCTTCTGCGGCGTGCAGCACGGCCGCCATCGCGCTTAGCTCGGAAAAATCGGGCAGCTCGACGTCCACGACCGAGGCGCCCAGGCGACGGAACGCGTCGAGCGAGGCCTCCATCGCCGCAGCGATCTCCGCATCGCAGCCTTCGTAGAACACATTGCGCGGCCGCCCGATCCGGAGCCCGGTGACAGGTTTTTCAAGCTCTCTCATCAAATCCGTTTGCGCTATGACCTGCAGAACCAGGGCAGCGTCTTCCACCGTGCGTGTGAGCGGACCGACTGTGTCGAGCGAAGGGCAAAGCGGCAGGATGTTCTCGACCGACA
>DATADT010000280.1:0-4277 GCA_036258355.1 Burkholderiales bacterium | reverse complement strand
CGGACTACGGCCCGGGCCACGACTCCGAGCGCGCCTTCCAGACCGGCTTCAAGGCGGCCGGCGGCACGGTCGTCGGCGCGGTGCGCTTCCCGGTGGCGAACCCCGACTTTACTGCCTTCGTGCAGCGCGCGAAGGACATCGCGCCGGAGTCGATCTTCATCTTCATCCCGGGCGGCGCACAGCCCGCGGCGCTCGGCAAGGCGTTCGCCGAGCGCGGCATCGACAAGAAGAAGACCCAGGTGCTCGGCTCGGGCGAGACCACGGCCGAGGCGGCGCTGAAGAGCATGGGCGACAACGCGCTCGATATCATCACCGCGTGGCACTACGACTACAAGCTCAACAACAAGCTGAACCAGGCGTTCGTCAAGGAGTTCAACGCGATGCACGGGCGCAACCCCGACTTCTTCTCGATCGGCGGCTACGACGGCATGCACGCGATCTACGAGACGCTCAAGAAGACCAAGGGCAACACCGACGCCGAGGCGATGATCGCGGCGGCCAAGGGCCTCGCGTGGGAAAGCCCGCGCGGCCCGATGTCGATCGACCCGGAGACGCGCGACGTGGTGCAGACGATCTACATCCGCCGCGTGCAGAAGGTCGGCAACGAGCTGGTGAACGTGCCTTTCGACAGGGTCGAGAAGGTCAAGGACCCGGACGGAGAGCGCAGGAAGAAGAAGTAGCGCCGGGAGCCTGATGCTTTCCTCGCTGGCGACCGTCCTGTTCGACGGCTTCGCCTACGGGATGCTGCTGTTCCTGCTGTCGGTGGGGCTGTCGGTGACGCTCGGGATGATGAACTTCGTCAACCTGGCGCACTGCAGCTTCGCCATGGTGGGCGGCTATGCCACGGTCACGCTGGTCCACAAGTTCGGCTGGCCGTTCCTCGCCACGCTGCCGATGGCGTTTCTCGCGGGTTCCCTGACGAGCTCGATTCTTGAAAGAGCGCTCTACCGGCACCTCTACCGCGCGTCCGACCTCGACCAGTGCCTGCTCACCATCGGCATCGTGTTCATCTCGGTCGCCGCGTTCGCGTGGTTCTACACCAGCGAGCAGCAGTCGGCGCGCCCGCCGGAGTGGCTGCGCACCACGGTCTCGCTCGCCGGGGTGAGCTTCGCCGGCTACCGCCTGTTCCTGATCGTGGTGGGCCTCGCCACGACCGCGCTCTTGGTGCTCGCCCTGGAGAAGACCCGCTTCGGCGCCCAGGTGCGCGCCGCGGTGGACAACCAACGCATGGCGCGCGGCCTCGGGATCGACGTCGACCGCGCCTTCATGTTCACCTTCGCCCTCGGCGGCGGGCTGGCGGGCCTCGGCGGCGCGCTCGCGATCGAGGTGGTCGGCCTCGACCCGACGTTCGCCCTCGCCTACCTCGTCTACGTGCTGATCGTGGTCGCGGTCGGCGGCCTGGGCTCGATCGGCGGCTCGTTCGCCGCGGCGGTGGTGCTCGGCATCAGCGACATGGCGGGCAAGTATTACTTTCCTTGGCTGGGCGCTTTCCTGATCTACCTGGTGATGGTCGCGCTCCTCATGTGGCGTCCGGCGGGGCTGTTTGGAAAGCGCTAGCGCCCATTTTCAGCAGAAGGTCCGCTGGCATCCGCTGGAGATCGCCTTCTGGCTCGCCATGCTGTTGCCCTTCGTCGTCACGCCAAACTACCTCTCGCTCGCGAGCCAGATCGCGATCACCGCGCTGTTCGCTCTTTCGCTCGACCTGATCCTCGGCTATGCGGGCCTGGTCTCGCTCGGCCACGCGGCCTTCTTCGGCGTCGGCGCCTACACGGCAGGCCTGCTTTCCAAGCATTACATCGGCGAGCCGATCACCGGCCTCGCCCTGGCGGCGCTTGCTTCCGGAATCGTGGGCTATGCGACCAGCCACGTCATCGTGCGCTTCAGGCACCTCGCGCTGATCATGCTTACGCTCGGGCTTGGCCTGCTGTTGCACGAGGCGGCGAACAGCGCGAGCTGGCTCACCGGCGGCGCCGACGGGCTGCAGGGCGTGCGCATCGGGACGCTGTTCGGCTTTAAGTTCGACATGTTCGGCAAGACCGCGTACGCCTACTCGCTCGTGGTCTTGTTCTTGTGCTTCCTGGTTTGCAGGAGAATCATCCATTCCCCGTTCGGCCTCGCGCTGCGCGGAATCCGCGAGAACGCCACGCGCATGCCGGCGATCGGCGCGCCGAGCCGGGCGCACCTGCGCAAGGCCTACACCATCGCCGCGGTCATGGCGGGAATGGCCGGCGCGCTCCTCACCCACACCACCTCCACCGTGTCGCTCGAGACGCTGTCCTTCGGCCGCTCGGCCGACGTGCTGGTGATCCTGATCCTCGGCGGCGCCGGGCGGCTCTACGGCGGCATCGTCGGCGCCATCATCTACATGGTGGCGCGCGACCAGTTCTCGGGCATCAACCCGCAGTACTGGTACTTCTGGATCGGGCTGCTGCTCGTGATGGTGGTGATGTTCCTTCCGAACGGGATCCTGGGTGGAGCTGGCGCTCTCTACAAGAAGCTTAAATAAGTCGTTCGGCTCGCTCGTCGTGGCGCAGGACATCGCGCTCGAGCTGCCGCCGGGCGTGCGCTACGCGCTGATCGGGCCGAACGGCGCCGGCAAGACCACGCTCATGAACCTGCTCACCGGGATGCTGCGCCCGGACTCGGGCCAGGTATTCCTCGGGGGCGAAGAGATCACTTCGCTGCGGGCCGACGCGCGCGTCAAGAAAGGGCTCGCGCGCACCTTCCAGATCAATACGCTCTTCCCGCAGCTCTCGGCGATTGAGGCGGTCGCGCTCGCGGTGCTCGAGCGCGAGGGCGCCGCGCACAACTGGTGGCAAGCCCTGCCCCGCTTCAAGGCGGGCATCGAGGAAGCCGGCGCGATCCTGGATTCGCTCAAGGTCCCGGCCACCAAGGAGACCCGCGAGCTTCCCTACGGCGAGCAGCGGCTGCTCGAGATCGCGCTCGCGCTCGCCACGCGCCCGCGCGTACTGCTGCTCGACGAGCCCGCCGCCGGCGTGCCGAAGGACGAGAGCGCGGCGCTGTTCGACGCGATCGCGAACCTTTCGCACGAGCTGACGATCCTGTTCATCGAGCACGACATGGACGTGGTATTCCGCTTCGCCTCGAAGATTATCGTGATGGTCGGCGGCCGCATCCTGGTCGAAGGCCCGCCGCAGGACATCGCGCGCGACCAGCGCGTGCGCGAGGTCTACCTGGGGAAGGCGCATGTCTGAGCCGCTGCTCGCCCTTCGCGGCGTGCGCGCCGGCTACGGCGACTCGGTGGTGCTGGACGACGTCTCGCTCGAGCTGCCGGCGAACGGCAGCCTCGCGGTGCTCGGGCGCAACGGGGTCGGCAAATCCACCCTGCTGCTCACCATCATGGGGTATACACGGCTGCACCAGGGCAGCGTCCACTTCAAGGAGCGGGACATCACTGCCTTGCCGCCGCACAAGCGCGCGCAGCTCGGCATCGGCTGGGTGGCACAGGAGCGCGAGATTTTCCCCTCCCTCACGCTGGAGGAGAACCTCACCGTCGGCGCGCGCCCCGGCCGCTGGGACCTCGGCTCGGTCTACCGGCTCTTTCCCAGGCTGGAGGAAAGAAAGGCCAACATGGGCAACCAGCTCTCCGGCGGCGAGCAGCAGATGCTCGCCATCGCGCGTGCGCTGATGACCAACCCGGAGCTCCTGCTGCTCGATGAGCCGCTCGAGGGGCTGGCTCCCATCATCGTGGAGGCACTTTCCGAAGCATTCACCCAACTGGTTGCCGGCCGTAACCTTGCGCTGATCCTCGTCGAGCAGCACACCGAGATCGCGCTCTCTCTCACCGCGAACGCGGTGGTGATCGAGCGCGGCCGCATCGTGCACCGCGCGCGCTCGCCCGAGCTCGCGCGCGACCCCGATATGGCCGCGCGGGTCCTCGGGCTCGGCTAAAGGGGTCAGGACCCCTTTTCCTGCGCGAGCAGGCCTTCGAGCATGCGCCGCGCGGCGAGCGGCGCGGCATCCACCTTGATGTCGACGCGCGGCGCGCCGGGCTTGAGCTCCAGTGAGCGCTGCTGCGCCTCGAGCACGGGGAAGTCCTCGTTAAAGACGTTCACCATGTCAACCGAGAAAATCTTCTCCATCTCCGGATCGCCGAGGCCGAAGTTGCGCACGAAGCCGAAGAAGTAATGGGTGGTGTTCGCGGTCTCCGGCGTCGGAGCCGAGAGCGCCATCAGATCGATGCGGCGAGATCTGTCTTCGCAGCCGGCAAAGTTGACCGTGAAGCACGGCGGCACGTGCTCGACGATCTGCCAGCG
>DATADT010000279.1:0-3090 GCA_036258355.1 Burkholderiales bacterium | reverse complement strand
GCCAGTGCCGCGTGCCGCCGAGCGCCGCCATCAGGATGACGTAGAGCGCGATGAAGCCCGAAAAGGTCTCGCCCACCGTGACGTAGGAGACGAAAACGCCGTAGATGCCCCCGGCGACGCCGGCGAGCGCGCACGAGAGCGCGAACGACGCGAGCTTGAAGCGGTAGGTCGGCACGCCCATCACCTCGGCGACTTCCTCGTCGTCGTGGATGGCGAACAGGCCCGTGCCGAAGCGCGAGTGGTATACCGCATAAGCGATCGCCACCGTGCCGAGCGCCAGCGCCAATGACAATAGATAAAAAGTCCCCGAAGGCGTCGGCGCGAGCTTCGGGATGGACACCCCGCTCAGCATCACGCCGGGGCCGCCGTCGACCGGCGTGTTCAGCACCAGCGTGCTGACGACGAAGGTCACCGCCAGCGTGAGCAGCGCGAACAGCTCGCCGCGCAGCGCGCGCACCCTGAAGATGATCGCGCCGAGCGCGACGCCGAGGAGCGCTGGCACCGCGGCGGCGAAGGGCAGCGTCCACAGGAACGGCCAGTCGAGCTTGCCGGCGAGCACCGCGGTGGTGTAGACGCCGATGCCGAAGAACGCGGCGTGGCCGAAGGAGAAATAGCCCGAGTAGCCGGAGAGGAGGTTCCACGAGGTGGCGAGGACCACCCAGTGGAACACGAGGTACAGGAACGATTCGTAGAACGCCGGCAGCCCCAGGAATGGAACGACTCCAAGCACCAGCGCGCAGGCTGCGAATCCGGTCGCGGTGTTCTTCAAAATTTCTCCGGCCGCAGGAGCAGGGCGCCGATGAGGAGCGAGAACGAAACCAGCGGCGCCCAGGCGGGCGCGGTGAGCGCCATGGTCAGGCCCTCGCTCACGCCGATCACGATGCCGGCGACGAGCGGCCCGAGCGGGTTGCCGAGGCCGCCGATCATCACCACCGCGAACACCACCCCGACCCAGGCGTAGATCTGCGCCGGCGCGAGCGTATGGCTGAGCGCGAGGCACATCCCGGCTACCGCGGCGAAAGCGGCGCACAGCCCCGAGAGCAGGAGCGAAAGCAGCTTCTCGTTGACGCCGAACGCGGCGGCGATCGGCGCGTCCTCTGCGGTGGCACGCATCGCTTTCCCGAGGTCCGTGTAGCGCAGCGCCGCCCAGGCGGCGAGCGCCAGGCTGACCGCGAGCCCCAGCGTGAGGAGCTCGGGCAGGGGGACGAAGAGCTCGCCGACTTTCCATTTGACGTCGCCGTAGTGCGATTCCAGGCGCCGGAAATCCGCGCTCCAGATCCACTGGATCAGGCTCTCGAGCATCACCGTGAAGCCGAAGGTGACGAGAAGCGTGTTGAGCGCGTTGACCTTGAACCTCGCGAGCAGCCAGTGCAGCGCGACGCCGAAGAGGAAGAACGCCGGCGCAATGAGCGCGAGGCTCGCGAGCGGGTCCATGCCCGCGGCGCCGAGCTGG
Source organism: Burkholderiales bacterium (assembly GCA_036258355.1). Lineage (GTDB taxonomy): Bacteria > Pseudomonadota > Gammaproteobacteria > Burkholderiales > SG8-39 > SCGC-AG-212-J23. Next base: position 1,637 of record DATADT010000279.1, on the reverse strand, counting down.
TAGGTGAGGTACGCGCCGAGAAAGACGAGGGCGAAATGCGCCAGGTTGATCTGGCGCAGCATCCCCCAGCACAGCGTCAGCCCCAGGCCGAGCAGCCCGTACAGCGCGCCGATGAAGATCCCGGAGAGCGCCGACTGCCCGAGAAGCGTATAGCTGGGCACCGAATCGATTCCCTCACGGACCCAGCAGCTTGGCCCCGGGAGCGGCGAACTCCTTGGGCCACACCACCACCCACTTGCCGTCCTGGAGCTGCTTCACCTTGTAGATGTCCTTGCCCATGACGTAGTTGGGCGGGCCGTCGGGCGTCCCTTGCCAGGAGAGGCGCCCCATGACCGTGTCCACCTGGCTTTTCCTCAGCCAGGCGGCGAGCGCCTTGTCGTCGAAGCTCTTCGCGCCCCCGACCGCCGCCTCGAGCACCTGCCACGAGGAGTAGGCGATCGTGCCCAGCAGATCGGGCGAGGTCGAAGGCAGCGCGGCCTTGGCGGCGCGCTCGCGGAATCCCGCGACGTAGCGGGCCGCCGCGGCGTCGCTGGTGAAGGGCGGGTGCTCCTCGAAGGTGGTGAGCGCGAGCGCGTTCTTCGCCTCGGGGAGCTTGAGCATCGGGCCGGGCGCGGGGAAGGTGTAGAAGTGCATCGCCGGCCGGTAGTCGATCTTCTTCATCGCGTCGAGAAGCAGCACGCCGTCGAGACCGAGCGCGCCGGCGAAGATGAGGTCGGGGTTGGCGTCCTTGATGCGGCTCGCGATCGGCCCGAAGTCGCGGTTGCCGAACTCCCACTCGAGGAACAGCACCTCCTGCAGGCCGCGCTTCTTCGCCACCTCGCGCGCGCCCAGGGAGATGAAGTGCGTCGCCGGGAACTTGCTCGTGACTATGGCCACGGTCTTTGGCGGCTTCGGCGCCGAGGCGGCGGCCTCGAACGCCAGGTTCGGCCACACCACCTCGGGGTCGCCGGAGCCGCCGGAAGCGGAGAACTGCATGTCGTACTTGGCGAGCTTCGGCGTGCCGAAGCTGTTGTGGATCAGGATCTTGTTGTAGCGCTGGGCGACGCCCATCGCCGAGAGGATGGAGGCGGTGCCGTAGGGGCCCATCAGCAGGTCCACCTTGTCCACGGTGGCGAGCTGCTCGTAGAGCGTGCGCGCGAGGTCGGGGCGCGACTGGTCGTCTTTCAGCACCCATTCCACCTTGCGCCCGAGGAGCCCGCCGCGGCCGTTCAGGTCCTCGATGAAGGTCTCGATCGCGACCTTCTGGATGTTGCCCGCCGGGGCGAGCGGCCCGGTGAGCGCGAGCGTGCTGCCGATGCGCACCGGTTGCGCATGAACAGTTGAAAAGACGACTGCCAGGGCCGCGAGAACGGCCCACCGGCTGAAATTCGGCCCGATGAATCTCATCTTGCGCCTCCTCTACAGGAAGGCGTATATTGGCTAATAGCCAATGCATTGTCAATAGAGCAATCAATGGAAAAAACCCGGAAGAAGCGCAAGCGCCGCGGCATCCAGTCGATCGACACCGGGATCCGGCTGCTCGAGGCGCTGCAGAGCTCCGACGGGCCGCTCGCCCTCAAGGACCTGAGCGCGCAGTCGGAGATGGATCCGAGCAGCGCGCACCGCTACCTCGCGAGCTTCGTGCGCTGCGGCCTGGT
>DATADT010000278.1:0-2860 GCA_036258355.1 Burkholderiales bacterium | reverse complement strand
GAGCGCGCGGCCGAGCTCGGTGTGATCGGTGACGATCAGCAGGCGCGGCGCAATCGACGACTGGGTGACGGGCGAAGAGTCCGTAGCCGTCACCCCGCTCTCACACCGCGCGGATCGCCTTGAGCGAGCCGCGGTGCAACTGTTTGCGGCGCGTCTTCGCTTCGTCGGAGCGCTCTTCCTGCAAGCGCGCGAGGTAGGCCGGCGTGACGTCCCCGGTGACGTACTGGCCCGAGAAGCAGGAAGCGTCGAACTCCTGGATCTGCGAATCGTGATGCAGGCAGGCGCGCACCAGGTCGTCCAGATCCTGGTAGATCAGCCGGTCGGCGCCGATCAGCTTCGCGACCTCTTCGTCGGAGCGGCCGGCCGCGACCAGCTCGGACGTCGCCGGCATGTCGATGCCGTAGACATTCGGGAAGCGCACCGGCGGCGCAGCCGAAGCGAAATAGACGCGACGCGCGCCGGCCTCTCGCGCCAGATCGATGATCTGCGCCGAGGTCGTGCCGCGCACGATGGAATCGTCGATCAGCAGCACGTTCTTGCCGCGAAACTCGAGGTCGATCACGTTGAGCTTGGAGCGCACGGACTTCGCGCGCTGCTCCTGCCCCGGCATGATGAACGTGCGGCCGATGTAGCGGTTCTTGACGAAGCCCTCGCGGTACGGCACGCCCAGTCCGGCGGCGAGCTGCAGCGCCGAGGGGCGGCTCGAATCCGGGATCGGAATCACGACGTCGACCTGGAGGTGCCGGTACTGGCGCCGGATCTTGGCGGCGAGCGCCTCCCCCATGTTGAGGCGCGACTCGTAGACCGAGGCGCCGTCGATGAGCGAATCGGGACGCGCAAGGTAGACGTACTCGAAGATGCAGGGGTTGAGGCTCGCGTGCGGCGCGCAGCCCTGGCTGTAGAAGTTGCCGTCCTCGTCGATGAAGACCGCCTCGCCCGGACCGATGTCGCGCAGCACGCGGAATCCGAGCGCGTCCACCGCCACCGACTCCGAGGCAACCATGTACTCGGTGCCGGCGTGCGTCTCGTTGTACCCGATCACCGCCGGCCGGATGCCGAACGGATCGCGGAACGCGAGCACGCCGTAGCCCGCGATCATCGCCACCACTGCGTACGCGCCGCGCACGCGGCGATGGACGTTGGCCACCGCGGTGAAGATGGTCTGAGGATCGAGGCGCAGCTTGACCGAGGCCTGCTCGAGCTCGTGCGCCAGCACGTTGACCAGCACCTCGGAGTCCGAGCCGGTGTTGATGTGCCGCAGGTCGGTGCGGAACATCTCGTCCTTGAGGCGCTCTGCGTTGGTCAGGTTGCCGTTGTGGCCGAGGACGATGCCGAAGGGCGAGTTGACGTAGAAGGGCTGGGCCTCAGCCGAGCTGAAAGCCGACCCGGCCGTGGGGTAGCGGCAATGCGCGATACCGATGTTCCCTGGCAGCGAGCGCATGTTGCGGGTGCGGAACACGTCGCGCACCATCCCCGGCGCCTTGTGCATGTGGAAGGAGTTGCGCTCGGCCGTGACGATGCCGGCGGCGTCCTGGCCGCGGTGCTGGAGGAGAAGAAGCCCGTCGTAGAGCAGCTGGTTGACGGGCGAACGAGCGACAATTCCGAGGATCCCGCACATGGGAATGGCTTCCCGGGTGTGGTTAAGGGCTAATTATATTGCAAGCGATTCGCGAATGCCGGCGGCAGCCAGGGCTTGAGCTGGATCACGGTCTGGGCGAGCGAATAGCCGGTCGCGGACTCCTTCCAGTCCGACGAGCGCGGCAGCGGCGTGAGGCCCGCCACCATGGCGAGCGCGATCACGATCACGAGGCCGCGCAGCAGGCCGAACAGCGCCCCGAGCCAGCGGTCCAGGCCATGTAGCACCGAAACTTTCACAAACTTTGTCACCAGCGCCGACAGCAGCGTCGTGACGATCAGTGTCGCGACGAACACGGCGACGAACGCGGCCACCACGCGGAACTCGGGCCGCATGTTGGCCGGGAAGCTCTCGGCGAGCGGCGCGGCGAGCAGGTTGGCGGCGACGAAGGCCATGATCCAGCCGGCGAGCGAGAGCGTCTCGTGCACCAGCCCGCGCCAGGCGCCCCAGGCGATCGAGATCCCCAGGATGGCGATCACGGTGTAGTCGAGCCAAGTCATCCTGATTTCGAGGCTATCGGGCCGGGCGCGAAGCCGAGCGCTTTCAGTTGCGCGGCTGCCTGCTCGGCGGCTTCGCGGGTCGGAAATGGGCCGGCACGCACACGCGTGAGGTTGTTGTGCATCACCTCGGTGTAATAAGGCATCTTCGCCGACTTGAGCTTGGCGATCACGGCCTGGGGATTTGCGAACGCCCCGACCTGGACCACGTACTCCTCTGTTGCAGGCTTTTCCACTTTCTTCGCGGGCAGCTTCGGCGCGAACGGCGTCTCGTCCTCGCCGGGAATGCGCACGCTGAGGGTCGAGCCCGTGCGGCGCGGCTCTGGGTCGAACACCATGGGAAGAACGATGATCGCGGCGAGCACCAGCGCCACGGCGCCGACGAGCCGCCTGCGTCCCCTGCGCTTCAGCGTTTCGACGTCTTGTTGTTCTTGAGCCATGCGATCACTTCGCCGACGGTCAGGAACGATCCGAACACGACGATCTTATCACCCTCCTTCGCGCGCTCGAGCGCGGACGCGAAAGCGGCGTCCGGCGAGAGGTGCTTTTCATCGCTGCGCCCGAGAATACTCTCCAACTCGTCGGCGCTCGCGCCGCGCGGCCCGGGGAGCGAGGCGAAGTGCCAGCGCGTGACGCGCGGCTCGAGCGCGCGCAGCACGCCGCCGATGTCCTTGTCGCGCAGCATGCCGCACACCGCGATCGTTTCCGGCGCGAAGCCCGAAGCGCC
>DATADT010000277.1:0-3810 GCA_036258355.1 Burkholderiales bacterium | reverse complement strand
GCTGGCTCGAGCGTGCGTTGCGCGCGCATCACCAGCTCGCAGACCTCGCGCGCCGCGCCGCGCCCGGCGCCGACGCGCGCCACGTAGTGCACGCGGCTGCGCACGGCCTCGGGCGCCTCGCGCGGCGCGCAGGCGAAGCCGCAGCGCACGAGCACGGGCAGGTCCACCAGCTCGTCGCCCATGTAGCCGGCATCGCGCATTGCGAGGCTCCTTTTTCTGAGCAGCGCTTCGCAGGCCGGGAGCTTGTCCTCGATGCCCTGGAGGACATCCTCGATGCCGAGCTCCGCGGCGCGCCGCGCGACCGCCGCCGAGCGCCGCCCGGAGAGCAGCGCGCAAGCGACCCCGCTCGCCGCGAGCATCTTGAGGCCGTGGCCATCGTGCGCCGAGAACGCCTTCAGCGCTTCGCCTCTCGGCCCATAGAGCAGGGTGCCGTCGGTGAGGACGCCGTCTACGTCGAAGATCATCAGCCGCACGCCGCGCGCCCTATCGAGCGTTTCCTGGGAAACCTCGCTCAAATCACCCTGGCGCGGAAGAGGTCGTGCATATTGAGCGCGCCCACCAGCGCGCCCCGCTCGTCCACGACGAGCACCTGATTCACCTTGTGCTCTTCCATCACGTGCACGGCCTCCGCGGCGAGCGTGTGGCACTGGAGCGTTCGCGGGTTCTTCGTCATGACGTCATCTACCCTTAGGGCGTTGAGCTCGGCGCCCCTCTCGATGGTGCGGCGAAGATCGCCGTCGGTGAAGATGCCCTTGACCAGGCCGGCCGGATCGAGGACCGCGGTCATTCCGATGCCGCCGCGCGACATCTCGGCGACCGCCTGCCTGAGCGGCGTGCCGACGGAAACCTGCGGCACCCGCTCGCCCGTGCGCATCACGTCTTCGACGTGCAGAAGCGCCTGGCGCGCCAGCGCCTGGGCGGGAAGCCCGCCGCGCGGGTGCGTGCGCACGAAGTCCGCGGCCGAGAAACCGCGCATGTCGAGCAGCGCCACGGCAAGCGCATCGCCGAGCGCCAGCGCCGCGGTGGTGCTCGCGGTCGGCGCCAGGTTGTGCGGGCAGGCTTCCTGGGCGACCGCCGCGTCGAGGTGCACGTCAGCCTCGCGCGCGAGCGCCGAGTCGGCCTTGCCCGTGATGGCGATCAGCTTGGCGCCGCGGCGTTTGATCTGCGGCACGATCTGCACCAGCTCCTCGCTCGCGCCGGAATAGGAGATGGCGATGAACACATCGCCGTTCTCGATCATGCCGAGATCGCCGTGGCTCGCCTCGGCGGGATGGACGAAGTAGGCCGGCGTGCCGGTGCTCGCGAGAGTGGAGGCCACCTTGCGCGCGATGTGGCCGGACTTGCCCATGCCACTCACCACGACGCGCCCTTTCCGCTTGTCGATCAGCTCGACCGCGGCGGCGAAGCGCTGATCGACGCGCTCGATCAGCGCGCGCACGGCGTCGGCCTCGATCGCGAGCACCCGCCGCGCCAGCTCCAGCGTGCCCTCGGGTTGCACGCGCGTTTTCTGCGCGTCCTTGCCTATTCGCGCTGCCTTTATCATGCGCGGGGAGTATAGCCCATGGACCCCAGCGCAGTCGGCCTGCAATCGGTGCTCGTGCTGCTCGCTTCGAGCGTGATCGCGGTCGCCGTGTGCCAGAGCTTGCGGCTGCCGCCGATGGTCGGCTATCTCGTGACCGGCCTGGTCCTCGGGCCGCACGTGCTCGGCGTCGTCTCCGAGCGCGAGGAGATCCACCGGCTCGCCGAGTTCGGCGTGGTGTTCCTGATGTTCTCCATCGGGCTGGAGTTCAGCCTGTCGAAGCTAAAGTCGATGCGCCGGCTGGTTTTCGGCCTGGGCTTCGCCCAGGTCGGCGCCACGGTCGCGCTCGGCGTCGGCGCAGCGGCTGCGCTCGGAGCGTCGTGGCAGATCGGCCTCGCGCTCGGTGGCGTTGCCGCGATGTCCTCGACCGCGATCGTCAGCAAGCTGCTCGCCGAGCGCGGCGAGCTCGACAGTTCGCACGGCCGCCAGGTGATCGCGGTGCTGCTGTTCCAGGACCTCGCCGTGGTGCCGCTGCTCGTGCTGATCCCGGTGCTCGGCCAGACGGTCGATGCGATCGGGGTCGCGGTCGCGGCGGCGCTGGCGAAGGCGGCGGCGGCGCTCGCTCTGGTCATCATCGGCGGCCCGCGGCCGATGCGGGCGTGGCTGCGCGTCGTTGCGCGGCGGCGCTCGAACGAGCTCTTCGTGCTGAACGTGCTCCTGATCACGCTGGTCGCCGCGTTTTTCACGGCGGCGGCCGGCCTGTCGCTGGTTCTGGGCGCGTTCCTCGCCGGTATGCTGATCTCCGAGACCGAGTACCGCTTCCAGGTCGAGCAGGACATCAAGCCTTTCCGCGACGTACTGCTGGGCCTGTTCTTCGTCACGATCGGCATGCTGCTCGACCCGCGCCTGGTCGTCGCGCAGTGGGGAACGGTGCTCGCGTTCCTGGCGCTGCTCATGCTCGGCAAGTTCGCGCTGATCGGGGCGCTGTCCCGCGCGTTCGGCGTTCCCGCCGGCACCGCCTTGCGCGTCGGGCTCGCGCTCGCGCAGGGCGGCGAGTTCGCTTTCGTGCTGCTCGCGCTCGCCGGCATCGCGGGCATCGTGCCGGAGCCGCTGCTGCAGCCGATGCTCGCGGCGATGATCGTGTCCATGCTCGCCACGCCGTTCGTGATCGCGGCGAGCGACCGCATCGTGCTGCGCCTGTCGCGCGCCGAGTGGATGCAGCGCTCGCTCGAGCTGCACCGCATCGCGGTGCAGTCGATCGAGGCCGAGCGGCACGTGGTGATCGTGGGCTACGGCCGCAACGGGCAGCGTCTCGCGCGCTTGCTCGACGCCGAGGGCGTGCGCTACATCGCGCTCGACCTCGATCCGGAGCGCGTGCGCGAAGCTGCGGCGGCGGGCGACACGGTAGTGTTCGCCGACGCGCTGCGGCGCGAGGCGCTGATGGCAGCCGGGATCACGCGCGCCGCCGCGGTGGTGCTCACTTTCGCCGACGCTGCGGCCGCAGTCCGCATGCTGGCGCAGGTGCACGATCTCAATGCGTCGGTGCCGGTGATCGTGCGCGCACGCGACGAAGCCGACATCGCGCCGCTCACCGCGGCCGGAGCTTCCGAAGTCGTCCCGGAGGCGTTCGAGTCAGGCCTGATGCTCGCCTCGCACACGCTGGTTTGGGTCGGCGTGCCGCTCAGCCGCGTCATGCGCCGCGTGAGCCAGGTGCGCGGCGAGCGCTACGGGCTGCTCCGCGGGCTGTTTCAGGGCCGCGACGAGATGGATCCGGAGTCGGCGGCGCATCTGCACTCGGTGACGCTCGAGCCGGGTGCGGGCGCGATCGGAAAGACGCTTGCCGAGCTGGAGCTCGACGCGCTCGGCGCTCAGGTCCGGGCGGTGCGGCGGCGAGGCACTAAGACGAAGCTCGACGCGGCTTCGGCCGGGCCGCTCCAGTCCGGTGATGTCGTGGTTCTGCTCGGAACGCCTGAAGCGCTCGCTGCGGCTGAAGACCGCCTGCGCTAGAGCGCCCTACATCTGCCGGCAGACGAGGTAGGTGCTGACGCCGTCTTCAACATATGTGTCTGCCGCGGTTTTTACGCTCGTCGGGTTCGGCGAGTCCTGCTTCGCCGCGCGCACGTTGCCTTTCTTGCCGTCGCCGTCGTCCATCTGCGCGTCGACCGAGATCGCGATCTTGTCGGGCAAGTTCGCAGAGCAGAGGAGCAGCGACGTAAACACCGTTGCGGGCGTCGCGCCATCGCTCAGCACGCCCGCCTTGAAGCTGGCGCCGCCCGGCGCGGAGCCGTCGG
>DATADT010000276.1:0-2119 GCA_036258355.1 Burkholderiales bacterium | reverse complement strand
GCCGCGCCCCAGATGGCGACCGGCACCGCGGCCGCCGCCGCGACGAGCGGCAGGAACACGAAGCCCAGCCCCGCTACCGGGCTGCCGTGCGCAAGGATCAACTTCGTCCCGAGCGCCCCGGTCGCTACGGCGCCGGCCACGCCCGCCCACAGCGCCCAGCGGGCTTCGGAGCGCTCGACCCATCGTTGCATAATCTGTTTTTTTACCAGAGGGAGAACTCCAATGCGCTCAGCGCTCCTCGCCATGACCGTCTCCGCCCTGCTCGTCGCCTGCGCGCCCGCGCCGGTCACCAAGGAGGAGACCGCCGGGCTCGACTACGGCCCGAAGCCAGTGCGATGGCAGAATGAAATCCGCAGCTACCTCTCGGTGCGGCTCACCGATCCCAAGAGCGCCATCATCGAGTTCCGCACCGAGCCGCAGCAGATGTACCAGCGCAAGGTCCTGATGCGCGACATGCATTACGGCTGGGCGACGTGCGTCTGGGTAAACGACAAGAACACCGCCGGCGCCTACGCGGGCTTCTACCCGATGACCTTCTTCTTCCGGCACGAGAAGATCGTGCAGGTGAACGGCGGCCCCGAGGACTTCGGGATCGGCTCGCAGTACGCTCGCAGCCAGTGCGAGCAGCTCGGCGCGCCGTTCAGAATTTAGACGATAAAGCTAAGGCTGTCCGATGAAGTCGCGCTTGCCGATATCCAAGCCGTTCGCCCGCAGGATGTTGTAGCCGGTAGTGACGTGGAAGTAGAAGTTCGGCCAGGCGTGCCCCAGGAGGTACTGGAGCCCGGTGTACTTATGCTCGCCGGAGCGCATCTTGAGCACGATTTCGCGTTCCTCGGAGCCGTCGATCCTGGCGGCGGGCACCGAGCTGAGGAAGTCGAGCGTCTTGGCGATGCGCGCCTTGAGCTCGGCGATCGTCTGCTCGGTGTCCTCGTGCTTCGGGATCTCGACACCCGCGAGGCGCGCCACCGCGCCCTTGGCGGTGTCGCACGCGAGCTGCACCTGGCGCGAAAGCGGGAACATGTCGGCGATGAGTCGCAAGCCTCCCAGCACGGCCGGATCGATCTTTTTCGCCTCGGCGTGCGCCTGCGCCTTGTCGAGGATGGCGGACAGGTTTTTGAGCGTGTTGGCGAAGCGCGGCGCGCTCGCCTGGTACATCGAGATCTTCATCGCGTTCCTCCGCGGGCTTGAAGCAACGCGATTCTAGCCGCGCTAGAGCACTCGCGTGGCTCTCGAGCCCGCGGCCATCGCGATCAGCGCGCCGACCACGACGCCAATGCCGAAGCCGATGCCGACCGACGTCCAGGGGTTCTTCTGAACCGCGTCATCGGCGTATTGCGCCGCGTGCTTCGCCTGCTCGCGCACGCCTGCAAGGCTCTCGTTGAAGCGCTCGAGCGCCGCCTCGAAAGCGTCGCCACGGGCGCGAACCTCCTGCACGCTGCTCGGGATATTGCCCGCTTGGGTCTGTTCCATGTCGCCCCTTTCCGAGTTTTGGTACCCCGGAAAAGAGCAAGCTACGTGCCGCTTGGTATGAAGACCTACTTGTTGGGGCCGCCGGCCGCCGGCAGGTCGAGAAGCGCGGTGCTATGAAGCCCCAGGAGATCCGGCGGCCCGAGGAGGAGGAGAGGCCGGTGGATCTTGCGCTCTCGCCGTGCCAGCGCCGGCGATTCGACGATATTCAGTGAAACATGCGCGCGAGCGTTCGTCCGCGCAGCAGGTCGGCGGCCTCGGGGCGCGCTTCCAGGAGCTCGTTCAGCGTCGCCGAGATGTCTTCGCACAGGATCTCTGCCTCTTCGCCCATCAGCGCCGGATGGCAGGCGATGTGCGAGAAGGACAGGTCCTCCTTCAAGGAGAAGCCGCATAGCGCCGGATAGCGCTGAAACAGCGTGCTTACGACGTCATTCACTTCTTGAACAAGCGGGTTCATTTGCACCCCCCGTACAGTCGTTGTTCCGACCTTGTGGCTCTTACGGTGCGCCCGGGGGATCGCCGGGGGCTATGAAGGAATGCCGGATTTGCGCGCGTTTACGACCCTGCCCGACGGGCGGGCGACTGGACTCGATGAGCGGTGCAGCAAACTTGGCGGATTTCACGCCGCCGAAGTGCAGGATTTACCTGCGGC
>DATADT010000275.1:0-2890 GCA_036258355.1 Burkholderiales bacterium | reverse complement strand
TGCGTTTATGTGGGCGCGATTTACGGCGGCAGCCGCACGGGCATTCTCCTCAACATCCCCGGCACCGCGGCGAACGCGGCGGCGACCCTGGACGGGCATGCGCTCGCGCGCAAGGGGCAAGCCGGGCGAGCGATGGGCATCTCGACCACCGGCTCCGTTACCGGGTCGCTCTTCGGCGTGCTGTGCCTCGCGACGCTCACGCCGCTGCTCGCCGAGGTGGCCCTCAAGTTCCAGGCGTTCGAGTTCTTCTGGCTCGCGCTCCTCGGGGTGCTCATGTCCGGCAGCCTGACCGGCAACGATCCGCTCAAGGGCTGGCTGATGGGCTTCCTCGGCCTTTTCACCGCGCAGGTCGGGCTCGACGGCATCCACGCCCACCCGCGCTTCACCTTCGGCACCAACGAGCTCTCGGGCGGCATCGCTCTCATCCCGGCGCTCGTCGGCGCCTTCGGCTTCGCCGAGATACTGATGGTGCTCTCCGAGCCGGCCAAGAAGGCAATGATCAACGCGGTCGATTCAATCCTGCCGCGCATCGCCGACGTCTTCAGATACTGGAAGACGATCCTGCGCTCCGGCGCGATCGGCGTCTTCATCGGCATCCTGCCCGGGGTGGGCGAGGACATGGGCGCCTGGGCTTCGTACGCCGCGGCGAAGCGTTTCTCTCCGGAGCGCGAGCAATTCGGCAAAGGCTCGGTCGAAGGCATGATGGCCGCCGAGACCGGCGACAACGCCGCGATCCCGGGCGCGATCATCCCGGCGCTCGCGCTCGCGGTGCCCGGCTCGGCGCCGGCCGCGGTGCTGATGGCGGCGATGATCATCCACGGCGTGCAGCCCGGTCCGATGCTGATGGTCAACCAGCCGCAATTCGCCTACGACGTAGTCGCGATCACGCTGATCGCGACGCTCTGCATCCTGCTCTTCGGCCTGGCGATGGTCCGGCCGCTGATGTGGGTGCTGCGCGTGCCGCGGGCGATCATCATGCCGATCGTGTTCGTGCTCTGTACGCTGGGCGCCTACGCGATCGCGGCGCGCGTGTTCGATATCTGGGTGATGCTCGTCACCGGCGTGGTCTGCTTCATTCTTCGCCGGCAGGGCTTTCCGGTGGCGCCGTTCGTCCTCGGTCTGGTGCTGGGCGACATCGTCGACAAGAATCTCAGGCGCGGGCTCGTCATCTCGGACGGCGATCTTTCGCCCTTCTTCACCCGGCCGATGGCCGGCTTCCTCGCCGCCGTGGTGATTCTCACCGTGCTGGCGCAAGTCCCGGCCGTTCGCCGTCTGTTCGGGAGGCTGGCATGAGAATCGCGCTGTGCAACGAAGTGATCGCGCCGATGCCGTTCCCGGCGCAATGCGAGTACGCGGCGAAGCTCGGCTACGACGGGCTGGAGATCGCGCCCTACACGCTCTCGGAGGAGCCGCACCGCATGGGCGCCGCGCAGGTCGCCGCTGCGCGAGCCGCGGCCGACGATGCCGGCGTCGCCGTGACCGGCCTGCACTGGTTGCTGGTCAAGCCCGCCGGGCTGTCAATAAGCAGCAAGGAAGAACACGTCAGGAAACGAACCATCGACGTCATGCTCTCGCTCATCGACCTGTGCGCGGCACTGGGCGGCAGGTACCTGGTGCACGGCTCGCCGCAGCAGCGGCGCGTCGAGGCGGGCGAGACGCGCGCCGCGGCGATGGCGCGGGCGAAGGACTGCTTCGCTTCCATCGCCGAGCGTGCGGAGAAGGCCGGCGTCTTCTACTGCATCGAGCCGCTTTCCGCCGAGCAGACTCCGCTCATCAACACGCTGGACGAGGCGGCGCGCATGGTGGACGAGATCGGCAGCCCGTCGGTGCGCAGCATGCTCGACTGCAGCTCGGCGGGGCGGATGGAGAAGGAGCCGCTCAACGCGCTCGTCGAGCGCTGGCTGCCGAAGGGCGTGATCGCGCATGTGCAGGTCAACGACCGCAACCGGAGGGGCCCCGGGCAGGGCGAGCAGCGCTTCGCGCCGCTCTTTGCTTCGTTGAAGAAGCATGGATACCAGGGCGACGTCGCGGTCGAGCCGTTCGACTACGTCCCCGACGGGCCAGGCGCCGCGGCGCGCGCCATCGGCTACATCAAAGGAATCCTGGAAGCGATCGACGAGAAATGAAGTTTTCCGTCAAGGAAATCGAGTTCTTCGAGCGCCCGGTGAAGCTGCGCATGCCCTTTCGCTTCGGCGTGGTCACGCTGACCGAGGCGCCGCAGGCCTTCGTGAGGTCTCGAATTGTTCTTGAAAACGGAAGAGAAGCTGAGGGCGCGGCCGCTGAGCTCCTCGCGCCGAAGTGGTTCGACAAGAATCCGGCGCTCAGCAACGAGCAGAACTTCGAGCAGCTGCGCGCAACGATGCGCAGGGCGAGAGATGATTATCTCGCCGGCGGCCTTAATACCGCGTACGGGCATTCGCGGCCGACCGTGGGGCTGGTCGAAAACTTCGGCCCCGCGCTCCTCGACCGCGCGCTCCTCGACGCGCTATGCCGCGCGCTCGGGATTTCGTTCTACCAGGCGGTAAAGACCAACGTCCCAGGGATTACTTTCCCCGAACTCGACATGCCGCGTTTCCTGGCCAGCCTGCGACCCGCCGACGGGATCGCCGCGCGGCACACCGTCGGACTGCTCGACCCGATGACGCTGCGCGACGTCAAACATGGGGTCTATGACGGACTGCCCGAGACGCTCGAACAGGTCATCGCGCGCTACGGGCACCGGTGGTTCAAGCTCAAGGTCGGGGGCGACGTCAGGGCCGATGTCGCGCGCTTGAGCGCGATCGCCGCGGTGCTCGACCGGATCGACGAGCCCTATCACGCGAGCCTGGACGGCAACGAGCAATACGAGAATGCGACACAGGTGCTCGAGCTCCTCGAAGCAATGGCTTCC
>DATADT010000274.1:0-2245 GCA_036258355.1 Burkholderiales bacterium | reverse complement strand
GCGAACGCCTGAGCGCGATCGCCGACGACATGGGCTTCAACGGCGTGTTCTCCGCCAACGGCGAGGCGTGGCGGCGGCAGCGACCGATGGTGATGGCGAGCTTCGATCCCCGGCACATCAAGACCTATTTCCCGGCGCTCGCCAGGGTGACCGAGCGCTTCGCGAAGCGCTGGCGGCGCGCCGCGGCGGCGGGCGACACGATCGACTTGCAGGCCGACCTCATGCGCTACACCGTCGACGTCACCTCCGGGCTCGCCTTCGGGGTCGACATCAACACGCTCGAATCCGACGACGAAGTCATCCAGGCGCACCTCGACCAGATCTTCCCTGCGCTATTCCAGCGCCTGATGGCGCCGTTTCCGTACTGGACATGGCTCAGAAACAGGAAACTCGACGGGCATCTCAAGGCACTGCACGAGGCGGTCGCGGGCTTCATCGCGCAGGCGCGCCAGCGCATGGCGGGGGATCCACGGCTGCGCGAGGCGCCCACCAACCTCATCGAAGCGATGATCGCGGCGCGCGACAACCCGGACAGCGGCCTCACCGATGCCGACGTCGCCGGGAACGTGCTGACCATGCTGCTTGCGGGAGAGGACACTACCGCCAACACGCTCGCCTGGATGATCTACCTCCTGCATGGGCATCCAGACCAGCTGCGCCGGGCGCGCGAAGAAGTGCTGGGGAAGGATTTGCATCACTACGAAAGCATGACGGCGCTGCCGTTCATCGATGCGTGCATCAACGAGACCATGCGGCTCAAGCCGGTGGCGCCGATCATCATCCTGCAGCCCACGCGCGACACGGTGGTCGCCGGCATCGAGGTTCCGAGGGGCACGCTGCTCATGTGCCTGATGCGCGCGGCTGCGACCGACGAGCGCCGCTTCCCCGACGCGCGCGCCTTCGATCCCGGGCGCTGGCTGTCCGGGGCGTCCGCCGCGTCGCCCAAGCGCGTCTCCATGCCGTTCGGCGCGGGCCCGCGCCTGTGCCCGGGGCGCTATCTCGCGATTCTCGAGATGAAGATGGTGATGGCGATGCTGCTCAACAACTTCGAGATCGAGAGCGTCGGCACGCCCGACGGCGGCGAGGCGCGCGAGCACCTGGCGTTCACAATGTACCCCGAGGACCTGCGCCTCAGGCTAAAAGCGAAGGCGAGGGTTTGAGCTCGCCGCGCTCGATGCGCGTGACGATCTCGGCCAGCTTCTGGTGGCTGGGCGCGGGCACGCCGGCCTCGGCGCCCTTGCGCGCGATGTAGCCGTTCATTGCGTCGATCTCGGTGCGCCGGCCTTTGAGGATGTCCTGCGCCATCGAGGGACGCTGGATGTCCGCGCGCGGGTTCGAGCCGGCCTTCGGCACGATCAGCGTCTCCACTTCCGCCAGCGCGCTCGCGTCGCCTTCGTTCGCGCGCGCGATCTGCTCGGGGTCGGCGCCGCGGATCTTCTCGAGCTGGTAGCCGAGCGCTTGGCCGACGCGAATGCCTTCGCCGGCGAGCGCGATCTGAAAGCGCCGGATCGCGGGATTGCGCAGGCAGTCGCCGGAGGTCAGGCCAGTGGCGGCGGTGACGCCGTTGCCCATCGAGTTCTGCACCAGCTTCGACCAGCGTTCGCCCCAGAGGTTGGTGGTCGCCTTGGCGCTGTCGATGCCGCGGAACCACTCGACCAGCTCCTCGACGCGCGGCGTGATGGCGCCGTGCGGCTCGCCGATGCGGAACACCGTGTGCTTTTCGCCGCCTTTCGCCGCGGTCTTGCGGATGCGGCCGGCTTCGTACAGGTCGAGCGAGATCATCGAGGCGACCGCGCCGACCACGCGCCCCCAGCCGACCACGCCGGCGATGGTTTCCTCGTTCATGCAGTTCTGCAGCGAGACGATGAAGCCGCGCTCGGAGAGGTAAGGCGCGATGAGCGCGGTCGCCCACAGGGTGTCGTAAGACTTCACCGCGACCATCGCCACGTCGACCGGCGTCCGGATCAGCGACTGCACCTCCATCAGGTGCAATATCTTCGGCCTTGCGGTGAACTTCTCCTCCGGCGTAAGCCCGTCGAGCTCGAGCCCGCGCGCGCGGATCGCCTCGACGTGCTGCGGCCAGGGATCGATCAGCGTGACGTCGTGGCCGAGGTGGGCGAGGGTGCCGCCGACATAGCCGCCCAGCGCGCCCGCGCCGACGATCGCAATGCGTTTTGGCATAGACTTGCCCGATGATAATCGAGCCGCTCGCCGGCGCGCTTGGCGCGGAGATCCACAAGATGGA
>DATADT010000273.1:0-2696 GCA_036258355.1 Burkholderiales bacterium | reverse complement strand
TGCAGCCAGGGGTGGCGCAGCTTGAGGCTGTGCACCCAGGGCGTGGCGAGGCGCTCCTCCTTCTCGAGGCCGACCATGGTGCCCGCCTGCAGCGAGATCTCATACGCCTGCGCCTCGAACATGGTCTGGCCGCGAACCAGGCCGATCAGGCGCCGCTCGGCGTCCACGACCGGGTAGACCGGGTAATGACGATCGAGCACGAGCCGCATCGCTTCCTGCAGCGGCATCGCGGCGTGCAGCGCGAACGCGCCGCGCAGCATCACGTCCTCGAGCGTACGGTCGCGCGTGCTGAAGAGAAGATCGCGCATCGTCACGATGCCGAGCAGGTGATCGCCTTCGTCCACTACGTATACATAAGTGATGAGGGCCCGCGTCACGAGCTCGCGCAGCTCCTCGATCACGTCGCCGACGTTGCCTTCGGGCGGGAAGGCGGCCACCACCGGCTCCATCATGCGGCCGACCGTGCCCGGGTCGTACATCGCGTTGCGCTGCCACTGCGAAGCGACGTCGGGCGGCGCCGCCGAGATCGCGCGCTCGCGCGCGTCGGTTGACAGCTCGCGCAGCACGTCCTGGGCAAACCCGGGGCTGAGATGCATCAGCTCGCGGGCGATGACCGAGCCGCTCAGGCCGGTGAGCTTCTCCGCCGCGCCCCCGGAGGAGCGCGACTCGACCTCGTCCGACAGATCTACCGCGCGATCGATGGAAAGCTCTGCCGCGTTATCCTTTTTCATGCCGCCCCCCGTGCCTCCCCGCCCCTACAACCCGACTGCCTCCGCGACGAGCTTTTTCAGCTCGCGGTACAGCCGCGAGCGAACTCTACCGTAGGCGGGCTTGCGGATAACGTTGCAGATTTCATACGGATCGCGCTTGAGGTCGTAGAGCTCGTCGACGCCGTCCTTGTGCACCCAGTGGATCAGCTTGGCGCGCTCGGTGCGGACCGCCTTGTAGCTCATGCCGACGATCCACGGCCACGCCGATTCGTTGTAATACTCGATCAGGAAGGACTTTCGCCACTTGACGTAACTGCGGCACAACACGGGCATGAAGGAGCGGCCCTGGATGTGCGGCCCGGGCCTGGCGCCGGCGAGCTCGATCAGGGTCGGCGCGATGTCGAGCGCGAGCACCATCGGCTCGATCACGCTTCCCGGCCTGACGAGCTTCGGGTAGCGCACGAAAAACGCGGTGCGGATCCCCTCCTCGTAGGCAAAGCGCCGCTCGGCGCCGAGGCCGTGCTCGCCGAAGAAAAAGCCGTTGTCGCCGAGGAAGAGGATCAGCGTGTCGTCGAGAATCCCGGCCTGCTCCAGCTCGCACAAGAGCAGGCCCACGCCCTCGTCCACCGAGGCCATCATCGCCGCGCGCCGGCGGATCTCCTCTTGCGTTCCACTCTGCAGGCCCTCGAGAAAGGGCCGGCTTTCCGGCCGCTCGCGCAGCTCGAACACTTCGCGCCAGGCAGGCTTTTCTTGGAGGACCCGCTCTATGGGTCTCACGTTGGGCCGCGGCGGATACGTTGCGCCGCGGTAGAGATCCCTGTGGCGCTCGGGCAGGACGTAGCCCTGCATGGTGGCGAGGTCGATGGTGCCGTCCTGCTTCTGCTGCACGTCCGGGTGGACCGCCTTGTGCGCGAGGAAGAGCGCGAAGGGCTTCGCCCGACGGCGCGCGACGAACTCGGCGGCGCGCTCGCTTAGGAGATCGGTGACGTAGCCGCGCAGCTGCCTTTCGCCGCCGTTTTCCCAGAACACCGGGTCGGTGATGGTGCCCTGGCCGCGAAAGCTGATCCAGGTGTCGTAGCCTGGGCGCGGCGCCGCGTCGTTGCCCATATGCCACTTGCCGATGTGGGCGGTCTCGTAGCCCAGGCGCTGCAGCTCGAGGTGATAGTTGGCGAGGCGGTGGCTCATCGCCTCGCGCCCGACGTTGTCGATGATGCCGTGGCGCGAAGCGTACTGCCCGGTGACGATCGAGGCGCGGTTGGGCGAGCAGAGCGGGGTCGTGTGAAATGCGTTGGCGAAGCGCGCGCCCTCGTGCGCCAAGCGGTCGATGTTCGGCGTCTTCATATAGGGATGACCCGACGCCCCGGTCTCATCGAAGCGCAGGTCATCCACCAGGATGACGACGAGGTTGGGCTTTTTTCTCGTTCTCACGGGGGACAGCGGCCATTTTCTCATGGCACAATGGCCGCCATGACGCCCCGCGCCATCGCCATCCGGCCCGCCGAGCCGCGCGACGCGCAAGCGATCGCGCAGATGTCGCGCGACTTCATCGAGTCGGGCCTCGGCTGGAAATACGACGCGGCGCGGGTGCTGCGCGCGATGCGCGATCGCGAGACGCTCGCCGTGGTGGCGTGCGAAGGCGCGAAGGGCGCTGCGTCATCCGCGCGGAGCGCGGTGGCCGGCTTCGCGATTATGGAGTTCGGCGACGAGCGCGCGCACCTCGTTCTCCTCGCCGTGCGCCCGTCGCACCGGCGCCTCGGCATCGGCCAGCGCATGCTCTACTGGCTGCTCGACTCGGCGCGCGTCGCCGGCATGGCGAGCATTCACCTGGAGCTTCGCACAGGCAATGACGCGGCGCGCCGCTTCTATCGCGCGATGGGTTTCTACGAGACGGTCCTCGTGCCGGGCTACTACCGCAGCGGCGAGGGCCGCAAGGAAGGCGCGCTGCGCATGCTGCGCGTGCTGCGCTCGCCGGGCGCGGTGCCGTAC
>DATADT010000272.1:0-5340 GCA_036258355.1 Burkholderiales bacterium | reverse complement strand
ACCTGCTTGATGATGTTGTAGGCCCACTTGTTGTCGATGCCGAGCATCTTGCCGACATCGCCGGTAGAGCCCACGATGCGCTGGATCGCCGGGTTGGTATTCGAGGCCTGCTGGTCGATGTTCTTCGACGTGAGGCCCATCTCCTCGGCTTCGATCATGGCAAACATCGACCACTTCACGACGTCGAACCAGCGGTCGTCGCCGTGGCGCACCGCCGGCCCGAGCGGCTCCTTCGAAATGATCTCGGGCAAGATGATGTGCTCCTCGGGTTTGGGCGCGCGCGAGGCGCGAACTGCGATCAAGCCCGAATGGTCGGTGGTGAACACGTCGCAACGGCCGGCGAAGTAGGCATTCAGCACCTCTTCCAACTTCTCGATCACCACCGGCTTGAACGTCATGCGGTTGGCGCGGAAGTAGTCGGCGAGGTTGAGCTCGGTCGTAGTGCCCGGCTGCACGCAGACGGTGGCGCCGTTCAGCTGCTTGGCGCTCATCACGTTGAGCTTGCGATGCACCATGAACCCCTGGCCGTCGTAGTAATTGACGCCGACGAAGTTAAGGCCGAGGCTCGTGTCGCGTGTAATCGTCCAGGTGGTGTTGCGGGCCAAGACGTCGACTTCGCCCGACTGCAGCGCGGTGAAGCGCTGCTGCGCGGTGAGCGGCGTGTAGCGGACCTTGTTCGCGTCGCCGAACACCGCAGCGGCGACCGCGCGGCATATGTCGACGTCGATACCCTTCCATACGCCCTTGGAGTCGGGCTGCGAGAAGCCGGCGATGCCGGTGTTCACGCCGCACTGGACGAATCCCTTCGAGCGCACCGCGTCGAGCGTCGACTGCTGCGCAACCGCGGGGGTTGCGAGGACTGCGAGTATCAACAGGCATTTCTTCACGACGATTCTCCTTGGAGTAAGAAATCGCGGACGACCGCGATCTGTTCCGGATGCAGCAGCGTCGGCGCATGGCCGACGCCGCGGATCTCAACCACCGCCGCTTTGGGCCCGCGGCGCGCCATCTCCGCAGCCGTCTGCCGCGTGACGAGGTCGGAATGCTCGCCGCGCAAGAGCAAGGTCGGGCAGCGGACCAGGTCGTACAGGTGCCAAAGCTCCAGGTCCTTTTCCGGCATCGTGGCGCGGTAGGCCTCAGCGATACGCGTATCGTAATGCGGTCGCAAGCGGCCGTCCTCCGCGCGGCGCACCCAGTTGTCGGTAAGGAGCCGCCATTGCACGTCGCTGTGCGGGCCGAAAGTGGCGGATATCGCGCGCACGTACTTCTCGGCTTCCTCGAAGGTGGCGAAGCTGAGTTCCTGCCCGACATAGGCGGCGACGCGCTCGAGCGCCACCTTGGCGACCACCGGCGCCGCGTCGTTCAGGATCAGCTTGCGAATCGGGTTCCCCGACTGCCCGGCGAGCGCCATGCCGACGAAGCCGCCCATCGAGGTGCCAAGCCAGCTCACCGCCTCGACATCGAGCCGCGCGATGACGGTCAGCATGTCCGCGACATACTGCGCCGTGGTGTAGTGCTTCGGGTCAGCGAGCCGGTCGGAATCGCCGCGTCCCGTTATGTCGGGGCACACGATGCGGAACTGCGCGCACAGGGCGCGCGCAAGCTCGTCGAAATCGCGCCCGGAGCGCGTCAGGCCGTGGACGCAGACGAGGACGTCGCGGTTGCGCGGATCGCCCCATTCGCGGTAGGCCATGCGGTGCAAGCCCGCGGGCGAGGCGCACAGCACGGAGCGCCGGCGCGGCTCTACCGCTTCAGCCATTGGGCTACGATCGCCTCCCGGGCAGCTTGCGCTTCCTCGCCGATGGACGAATAGCGCCCGCCACGGGCGCGCAACAGCGCGAGCTTCTCCGACTTCAGGTTCGCGCCGCGCACCGGGAAGCCATAGTTTGCATAGCGCGCGCGCTCGAGCGCCGCGTCCTCCTCGTCGTACCAGATCCATTCGTCGACGAAGCGGAACGCTACGTCCTCGAGCGCGGCGTCGGGTTCCTCGGGATCGAGCAGCGTGAGGGCTCCGTCGCTGTAGCGCCAGTAGGTGTGCCGGTCCTCCGTCACCGCGTAGCCGATCAGACCGCCCTCCTCGCTTCTCCGGCACGTCAGACCGAGCTCGAGGCGTCCTTGCTCGCCGACCTTCACCTCCACCTGGGCCTGCTCGACGGGGAGCGTGGATTGCTCGACGAGGCGCCCGTTCTCGATCACGGCGCGGCCGCGCTCGCCGTCGCGCTCCCACTCCGCCTCGACGCGCAGCTCCGGAAAATCCGCGGAGGCAGCGGTGAACGCCGGGAACGGGATGCCGCGGCGCGGATGGAAACGGTATTCGAGCGTCCCGGCGCCGTGGTGCTCGGTGTAGTCCTCGGCCTCCTCGTCGCGCACCATCAGCCAGCGCAGGCGCTCGCGGAAGTCGTCGAGCCGCCCGGCGCCAGTGATGCGAACGACCGCGGCGAACAAGTCGCTTAGCCCTCGTACTTGAAGGACAGGGCAAGGCGCGCGCGGAACTGCGTGACCTTGCCGTTGTCGATCTTGACGTCGAGCTTTTCGATCTCGGCGATGCGCAGGTCGCGCAGGCTGCTGGAGGCCGTCTTGACTGCGTTGCGCGCTGCATCCTCCCACGAGCTGCTGCTGGTGCCGATCACTTCGGTAACGCGATAAACGGTGCCGCTGCCTTTTTTCGCCATGATCGTTCCTCTCTCCTCTGGTCGCGGGAGACCCCCGCGAGGCCATTCTATACGTGGGGACTGCGCCGCCAATAGCGGGGGACCCGCGCGCGCTCGGTGCTCACCTGTGGGGTATGACCATTCAGGACGACCGAGACCGCGCCGTCCCTGTCGGTGCGCAGCACCGTGACCCCGGCTCTCGCGTAGCGCTCCAGCACCTCGCGCGCCGGGTGGCCGAAGCGGTTACGATAGCCCGCGGGCACGATGGCCCAGCGCGGCGCCACCGCGGCGATGAATTCCTCGCTCGACGAGGTGCGGCTGCCATGGTGCGGCACGAGAAGTATGTTGCTGGGGGAGAGCTTGTTCTCCAGAAGAAGCAACTCCGCGGCGCGCTCGATATCGCCGGTCAGCAGCATCGATGCGCCGCCCGCCGCGACGCGCAGCACGCAGCTCTGGTTGTTGCGGCGCGCTGTCTCCCAGCCTGGGGGCGGATGCAGGAACTCGAAGCGCACGCCGTCCCAGTCCCAGGCCATGCCGCCAGCGCAGCGGCCCGGTGCTGCGACGAGGGAGTGAAGCGGATGCCTTCGAGGGAGCGAAGAGGCGAGCGCCCGCACTTCGAGCGTCTCGAGCAGCGTGAGCGCACCGCCGAGATGGTCGACATCCTCGTGGCTCAGGACCAGCAGGTCGACGCTGCGCACTCCCGTGGCGCGGAGCAGCGGCACCACGATGCGTCCGCCGCTGTCGGCCTCCGGGCCGTACGCCGGCCCCGCGTCGTAGAGCAGGGCCCGATTCGCGGTGCGCACGAGCACCGCAAGCCCCTGTCCCACGTCGAGCGCCGTGACCCAGGCTTCGCCGGGTGCCGGCGCGGGCGGCGGAAGCGAGAACGCGGGCGCCATGAGCGCAAGCCCGCCCGCGCGCCAAGGCACGCCGCGCGGCGCCAGCATCCACATGGCGCCCGCCACCGCGAGCGTCGCGGCCCATATCGGAGGGGTGTGCTGCTCCCAGAGCGCTCCAGGGAGCGCGGCGCACCATTCCAGGAAGGCGAGTAGCCACTCGACGAGCCAGGCTGCCGCCTGCAACAGAAGTTCAAAGGGAAACACCACTGCAACGAGGGCAAGCGGGGTAATCACCACCGATACGAGCGGAATGGCGAGTGCATTGGCGAGCGGCCCGGCCACCGAGAGCTGGCCGAAGAGAAGGAGCGCGGCGGGCGCGAGGCCGATGGTGATCGCCCATTGCATACGTCCCCATTGCGCAATGCGCCATTCGCTCCTCGCCACATAGAAGATGAGCGCGACCGCGCCGAACGAGAGCCACAGCCCCGGTGCGAGCGGCGCCCAGGGATCCATGGCGACCACTACGGCAAGCGCGATCGCGAGCGTGCGCGCCGGCGCGGCGATGCGGCCGCACCACAAGGCAGCGGCGACCACGCTTACCATCCAGAACGTGCGCTGCGCGGGCACCGCGAAACCAGCGAGCAGCGTATAGCCAAGCGCAGCGCCGATCGCCGCCGCAGCCGCCGCCTTGCGCGCCGGCAGGCGGACCACTGCGGCCGGGACGCGCCGCCAGCCGAAGGACGCGAGCCACGCGGCAAGGCCGGAGACCAGGGTGACATGCAGGCCGGAGATGGACATGAGATGCGTTACCCCAGTCCGATTGAAGAGCCGCCATTCCTCGGCCGAGATGGCGCGCTGGTCTCCGACCGCGAGGGCAGTAAGAACCCCCGCGGCAGGCGTTGCGCCAAGCTGCGCCTGGAAGCGCTCGCGCACCGCCTCGCGCGCTCGTTCCACGCAATCGAAAAAATCGTTGCGGGTGCCGAGGCGCTTGCGCTCGCCGCGTTGCCTCACATAGCCGGTTGCGCCGACGCCGCGCTCGAGGAGCCAAGCCTCGTAGTCGAAGCCGTGCGGATTGACATGGCCGTGCGGCCGGCGCAGCCGCACCGTGAAGAGCCAGCGCTCGCCCGGATGCACTGCCTGCTCAAGTAGCGCCGCACCCTCCTCGCTCCACGGGCTGCGATACCACGAGAGGAGCAGCTTCCTTGGCAACCGTTGGTCCGAGGACTCCACCGCGAACTCGAAGCGCACCGAACGCTCGCTCACCGCCGGAAGGCCAGCCACCACGCCGACCACTTCCAGGTCGCGGCCTTCGAGCGCCGGAGCAAGCCAGTCCGCCATGCGCAGGTGCGCCGCGCCCGCGGCCCAGAAAAATCCGATCGCGAAAGCGAGCGGGACGACGAAAAACCGGCTCTTGAATGCAAGTGCTGCAAGAACCGGCAGGGAAAGCAGCCACGCCATTGGCGGCAGCGCGGCCTGGAGCTGCAGGAGCGCAGCCCCGGCGGCGAACGCAGCCGCTGCCAAGGTCATCTACAATGCAACGCGCCTGCCTCCTTCAGGCTGACCGTGCCGCGCAAGTATTTCCGCAAGTATCTGCCCGACCCCGAAAAGCTGCGCTCGAGCCGCATGGTCGGGGCGTTCGGGCGCTGGCTGCATCATCCCAACCTGTGGCACCTCAACCGCCGCTCCGTGTCCGGCGCGGTGGCGATCGGCCTTTTCTCGGGCCTGGTCCCCGGACCGCTGCAGATGCTCACCGCGCTCTTGATTGCCGTCCCGCTGAAAAAAAACCTGCCGGTGGCGCTGCTCATGACGCTTTACACCAACCCGTTCACCATCGTGCCCCTCTACCTCCTCGC